>NZ_JBKZWT010000009.1:0-41790 GCF_047759905.1 Sinomonas sp. G460-2
GGTCTTCGTGTCGAAGAGGTGCACGTGGCCCTGCTGCGGACGGACCCACACCTTGTCGCCCTTCATCGGGGGGCGGCGGCCGTCGGTGCGGGCCACGATGTCGTGGCTCTGGCCGTTCAGCGTGGTGTGGCCGTAGATGTAGGCGTCGGCGCCGAGCTCCTCGACGACGTCGACCTCGACCTCGAGGCCCTCGCCCTGCGGCGCGCCCTCAAGGTCCTCGGGACGAACACCCAGCGTGACCGTGGTGCCGGACGCCTCGGCGAGGACGTCGCGCGCCACCGGGTAGACGGTACCGCCGAACTGCACGCCGGCGTCCACCTCGGGAAGCTCGAGGAGGTTCATCGCGGGGGAGCCGATGAAGCCGGCCACGAAGACGTTCTGCGGCTTGTCGTAGAGGTTGCGCGGGGTGTCGACCTGCTGGAGGAGGCCGTCCTTGAGGACCGCGACGCGGTCGCCCATGGTCATGGCCTCGACCTGGTCGTGCGTGACGTAGACGGTCGTGACGCCGAGGCGGCGGGTCAGGGACGCGATCTGCGTGCGGGTCTGGACGCGGAGCTTGGCGTCGAGGTTCGAGAGCGGCTCGTCCATGAGGAAGACCTGCGGGTTACGGACGATCGCGCGGCCCATGGCGACGCGCTGACGCTGACCACCGGAGAGAGCCTTCGGCTTGCGGTCGAGGTACTGCTCGAGGTCGAGGAGCTTGGCCGCCTCGCGAACACGCTGCGCGCGCTCTTCCTTGGAGACGCCGGCGATCTTGAGTGCGAAGCCCATGTTGTCCGCAACGCTCATGTGCGGGTACAGCGCGTAGTTCTGGAAGACCATGGCGATGTCGCGGTCCTTCGGCGGGACGTCCGTGACGTCGCGATCGCCGATGAGGATGCGGCCGGAGTTGACGTCCTCCAAGCCGGCCAGCATACGAAGAGAGGTGGACTTTCCGCAGCCCGAGGGGCCGACCAGAACCAGGAACTCGCCGTCGGCGATCTGGATGTTGAGCTTGTCCACCGCGGGCTTATCGGTGCCCGGGTACAGGCGCGTAGCGTTGTCGAACGTCACTGTTGCCACAGTAATCGTGTCCCTTCACCGGCAGGTACGTGCCGGACGATCCGTTGTGAATGGTCATGTTGTTCAGTTGTGTGCCAGTTGCGGCTGCCGAAGCTGGCATCGCCGATTCTGGCACAGTGCGATCCGCCGGGACGTGCCCCGGATCACCAGACGAGTATGGCATGCATCACAAGGCGATCCAAAGTGTGACGTCCACCACTTGGACGCCCCGCACCCTCACGACGTGCGCTGCGCGCCCAGCTCCGCTCGGAAGCGCACGAGGAGCGCCATCGCCTCGGCGATGTCCACCGGACCTCCCACCCGGAAGCCCGCGGAGGTGTCGCCGTCGCCCACTTTGATCCCGACGTCGCCGTCTTCCAAGGCGAGGAAGCCGTCTTCGTCTGTGACGTCGTCGCCCGCAAAGAGGACCGCGTCCGCCTCGGTGACCTGGCGCAGGAAGGCGATGCCCTCGCCCTTGGTCGCGTGGACCACCGAGCCCTCGAGCACCTGCTTGCCGGTCTTGAGGAAGACGTCGCGGCGGCTCCCGAGCCGCTCACGCGCGGCTTCGACGGCCTTCGCTGCGACGTCACGCTCGGCCTGGCGGGTGTGGAGGACGCGCCCGGCCGGCTTCTCCTCGACCCACGTCCCGGGGGCGTTCGCGGCGACCGCCGTGAACGCCGCGTGGAGGACGTCGAGCGCCTCCTTCTGGTCCGGATCGAGCGTCACGGGGTGCTCTTCGCCACCCAGGCGCACCTCGGCGCCGTGGCTGCCGATGAGCAGCGTGCGCGCGTCCGGCGACGCCGCAGCGACGAGGCTCTCGAGGGAGCGGCCCGAGACGTACGCTGTCCACGTGCCCGCGAGGCCTGCGAGCTCGGCCACGGCCGCCGCGGTCTCTGGGAGCGGGCGTGCCTGCTCGGCCCGCTCGACGATCGGGGAGACGACCCCGTCGAAGTCGAGCGCCACGAGGAGGCGTTCGACGGCGGCGAGCCGCTCGAGCGCGATCCGCAGGTCGTGAGGGACTCCGGTGCTAGCCATGCGTGACCTCCGCGAGCCGGTCGAGGAACGCGGTGGACCATTCCTCGACGTTGTGGACGATGATCTGCCGGCGCATGGCCTTCATGCGCCGGCCCGCTGCCCCACGGGGCATCCCGATGGCCGTGACCATCGCGTCTTTGAGGCCCGCGATATCGTGCGGGTTAATGAGGAGCGCCTGCTTGAGCTGGTCCGCGGCGCCCGCGAACTCGCTCAGCACGAGCGCGCCGGTCCCGTCGCAGCGCGCCGCGACGTACTCCTTCGCCACGAGGTTCATGCCGTCGCGCAGCGCCGTCACGAGCATGACGTCCGCCGCGAGGTAGAGCGCCACCATTTCCTCGACCGGGTAGTTGTGGTGGAGGTACCGGACCGCCGTGTGCTGGAGGGTGTCGAACCCGCCGTTGATGCGGCCCACCGTGCCCTCGATCTCCTCGCGGAGCAGGCGGTACTGCTCGACGCGCTCGCGGCTCGGACTCGCAACCTGGATGAGGGTGACCTCGCCGACCTGGATGCGGCCGTCCGAAAGGAGCTCCTCGAACGCCTTGAGGCGGTGGCGGATGCCCTTCGTGTAGTCGAGGCGGTCGACGCCGAGCATGATCGTCTTCGGATCCCCGAGGTCGTGGCGGATCCGGCGGGCGCGCTCGCGGATCTCCGGCTGGCGGGCCAGGTCCGAGATCCGGGCGGTGTCGATCGAGATGGGGAACGGCTCGGCGCGGACCGCGCGCTGCTCCGGGCCCACGAGCAGGTGCGTGCCCTTGCCGCCCGCGCCGCCGTAGCGCCGCGCGCAGCGGGCGAAGTTGAGGGCGTCGTTCGGCCGCTGGAAGCCTACGAGGTCGGAACCGAGGAGCCCCTCGAGGACCTGGCGGCGCCACGGAAGCTGGGAGAAGATCTCCGGCGGCGGGAACGGGATGTGGTTGAAGAAGCCGATCCGGAGGTCGGGGCGCCGTTCGCGCAGGATCGCGGGCACGAGCTGGAGCTGGTAGTCCTGAACCCAGACCGTGGCGCCCTCGGCCGCGCGGGCCAGCACGGCGACCGCGAAGCGCTCGTTGACCCGGCGGTACGCGTCCCACCACGTGCGGTGGAACTCGGGCGGGGCAATGACGTCGTGATACAGGGGCCACAGGGTCGCGTTCGCGAACCCCTCGTAGTACAGCTCAACCTCGTTCGTGGAGAGTTCCACGGGGACGAGGGCCATGCCAGCGTGCTCAAACGGCTCGATCTCCTCGCCGGGGGAGCCCACCCAACCCACCCACGCGCCGTCGGACTTTTCCATGACCGGAGCGAGCGCGGTGACGAGGCCGCCGGGGGAGCGCTTCCAGCCTGACTTCGGGCCGTCCCCGGCACGATCGACTGGCAGGCGGTTGGCGACGACAAGGAAGTCGTACTGGCCTGACGCCCTGCCCTTCGTGGTCTTCGTATCGGGTGCTGTCCGTTCAGTGTCCTGGGCCACTTGCGCGCTACCTCGCATTCCATGAGATCATTTCCACCCTACCGGGGGCGGGGTGCGGCGACCGTCACACGCAGGTAAAGGAACCGTTGCGAACGTCCGCTCGTTGCGGCCTGTGGAGACCCTTGACAGGGAGGGCTATGCCCGCTGGCATACACTTTCCCCGTCGCCGACCCGATGCGCATCCCCGCGCCCGCGAAATGACACGAGGAACCATGAGCCCCTCCAACCAACCACGCCCCACGAAAGCGGAGCGCACCGCAGCTGCCCGAGAGAAGGCCCGCCAGATCCGCGAGGCCCAGCTCAAGCGGGAGAAGCGGAACAAGCTGCTCCTGCGGTGGGGTGTCGTCGTGGCGCTTGTCGCCGTGATCGCCATCGTGGCGATCGTCATCACGACCACCATGCGCTCGAACGCGCCCATCGCCGACAGCGGTGCAAGCCCGGCCAACATGAACTCCAACGGGGGCATCACGCTCGGTAAGGGCACAGCGGTCACCGCGCAGCCGGCGTCGAACGTCAACGTGGCGAGCGTTCCGACGCCCAGCACCCAGCCCACACAGGGCCAGGCGGCGAACGCGCCGGGCACCGAGGCGGCGGCGAAGGGGCAGCCGGCCAAGGTCGTGGTGTACGTGGACTTCATCTGCCCGATCTGCCACCAGTTCGAGCAGACGTACGGCCAGAAGCTCACGGATCTGCGCAACGCAGGCCAGATCACGCTCGAGTACCGGCCCATCGCGTTCCTCGACCGCAACTCGACCACGAACTATTCCTCGCGCGCGGCGGCCGCCGCGGCGTGCGTGGCGAACTCCAACCCGGATAAGTACTCGGACTTCTTTACCAAGCTGTACGACCAGCAGCCCGCCGAGGGCTCGGCCGGTCTCTCCGACCAGCAGCTCAAGGACATCGCCTCGAGCGTGGGGGCGGACATCTCGAAGTGCGTGGACGACAAGACGTACAGACCCTGGGTCAAGTACACGACGCAGCTCGCCACGTCGAGCGGCGTGACCGGCACGCCGACCGCGATCGTGGACGGCAAGCAGTGGGGGATCGGCGACTCGGCGAACCAGGCGTTCGACGCGTTCCTCCAGGCGGACCTGGACGCGCGCGCCAAGGCCTGATCCCTCCCGGCGACGGACGACGGCGGCCCGGCTCCCCTTGCGTGGGGGCCGGGCCGCTTTCGGTTTTCGGGGCTGCGGGGGGCGGGGCGCTCGTGCAGTTACCTCGTTGAGGGGCGAGACGCTGCCAGTCACCTTCTCGTCGAGAAGTCACCCACGGGGAGACTTCTCAACGAGAGCGTGACTTTCCCCGGCGGCCGAGAGGGCCGTGCGGTTCGAAGCCGTGGGCCGCACACGTTACGCTTGTAGGGCGCTCGGGCGAGGTCCGGGCTCCTGCCCCCTTAGCTCAGTTGGCCAGAGCATCTGTCTTGTAAACAGAGGGTCGCCGGTTCGAATCCGGCAGGGGGCTCTCCGAAGCCGCGGGAACTCAAGGGTTCCTGCGGCTTCTCGGTTGGTGAGAAATGACCCGGTCATCGAAAACCCATCACTTTGGCCTCCCCGCGCCGGCCCGGCGCCGCTGTGCTCCGGCAGGCGGACGTGGTCTCCGGTCGCCTCTGGTCCTTGTGTGGGAGTGCGGCGCACCTGTGCGGCATGGACACCGATCACACTGCTGCGGAGAATCCGTGGGGGCTGGACAGCCTGCTGGACGTCGGCGAGCTCGCAGCGTACCTGCGGGTGCCGGTCTCCACGGTGTACGACTGGCGCACGCGGGGCCTGGGGCCCCGCGCGTACCGCTTCGGCAAGCACCTGAAGTTCGCCGTCTCCGATGTGAGGGTCTGGGTCGAGCAGCAGCGCGAGCCCGGGCCGCCGTCGCCGGCGGACGGGAGGTGACCCGGTGAGCCGCCAGCGCCTGGCCGTCGGCACCTTCGGCGAGATCGGCTACCTGCCCGCTGCCGGCGGGCGGATCGTCGCCCGGGCCCGCTACCGCGGCTGGGACGGGAAGACACGGCTGGTGCAGGCCACCGGGGCCACCCGGAAGGCCGCGGAGCGGGCGTTGAAGGCCAAGCTCTCCGAGCGGAGCCTCTTCCAGCCCTCCTCCTCGAGGCTCACCGCGGACAGCCCGTTCCCCGAACTGGTCGCCTACTGGCTCGAGGACCTCGACCTCGAGGGCCGTCTCTCGAAGAGGACCCGGCAGCTCTACGAAGGCAACATGCAAAGGCTCGTCCTGCCGGCCTTCGAGAGTCTGACCCTGCGGGAGGTCGGCGTCGCCCGCTGCGACAACTTCCTCAAGCAGCTCGCGAAGCAGAGCTACAGCCGCGCCAAGCAGGCGCGCGTGGTCCTTCGCCTGGCCCTCGGCCTGGCCGTCCGGCACGAGGTGCTGGCCCGCAACCCGATGGACCATGTCTCTTCCCTGCGGCGTCCGGCGCGCATCCCCGATGCGCTCACCCCGGCAGAGGTCAATGCGGTCCGGGCCGCGATAGCATACTGGGAGGCCGGCCGGTCGCCCTCGGGCCCGAAGCCGGACGGCCAGCTCGGCGCGATCGTGGAGGTAATGCTCGGCACCTCCGCACGCATCGGCGAGGTCCTGGCCATCCGCCGCCGCGACGTCGACATCACTGGGGCACCTCCCTCGGTCCGGATCGCCGGAACGATCGTCAGCAACCGGGGCGAGCCGACCGTGCGCCAGGACCATCCGAAGACGGCGAAGTCCCGTCGGACGGTGGCGGTCCCGTCGTTCACTGCCGAGGCCGTCCGGGGGCGGCTGGCGAAGCTGGAGGACCCGTCGCTGGATGCGCTGCTGTTCTGCAGCCGGGAGGGGACGCCGCTGACGACGAATCACGTCCGCCTCCAGCTCCGCCGGGTGATGGACCTGGCCGGGATCGCCGGGGTCACTCCGCATATGTTCCGCCGCACCGTCGCGACGGCGATCAATGCCCAATCCGGTGTCGATCTCGCCGCAGAGCTGCTCGGCCACACGGACCCGAAGATCACCATCGCGCACTACATCCGCCGCAACGAGATGGTGAACCCGGCCACGGCCGAGATGCTCGAGCGCGCGTTCGCGAAAGACGAGCTCTGATCTTCCTCGTCAGCCCGCATTAGTGCGACGCTGGGTGGTGCGGAGCGCCACGGGACGAGAGCGGTGCCCAACGGGGGGGCGGATCGCATAGGGGCATGAGGGGACTCGTGGTAATGGAGACGCCGTGCAGAGTGGTGACTTGGCCTCCCGTGATGGCGGAGCAGTCGGTGGTCTGCTCGCCGATGCGCTTGGTCAGGTCGTGCACGTCCTCGGGGCTCGAGGTCCAGCCGAGCACGACGCCGACGATGGAGGCTCCCACCATCCTCCGCTCCTCTGCGAGCAAGAGGGACACAGGCATCCCCGTGCTTCCGATTGGAATCGACGGTGCCGCCACCGTGGCGGCACCGTGCGACGTGGGCTTATGCCCGCCGCCGGCGAACCGCACGGAGCGCACCGGGTCGGCCGGAATCCTCGGCGAGGCGCCGCCCCCCGCCGATGCCCTCCAGGCTCGCGCACGAGTTCGAGCCGGTGACCACAAGCGCTGCCCATTCCCAGGTCTTCCCGTCCGCCTTTGACGGTGGGGCCACGGTGGCCCCACCGTGTGACCTGGGGTTATCCGCGTTGCCGCTGAACCGTGAGGCCTCCAGACGGCGTGCGGCGTCCTCGGCGAGCAGGGCGCCGTCGGCCAGGAGGTCGCTGAGCGGTCCGCCGATGAGCAGCCGCAGCAGGACGCCCCGTCCTGCGGCAGCGTGAGTCGGTCCCGGGCCGGGGTTGTCGAGCACGGAACGCAGCATGGCCGGCCACGACGTGCCGGGGATCTCCGGTCGCGCGCGGGCGTGGAAGCCGCCGCGCAGGGCCTCGAAGGTCGAGGCCCTCGAGCAGGCCCCAATGAGCCGGGTGCAGATGTACCCCACCCCTGCATGCGCTGTGGCCGACGGCCATCCCGGCCGGGTGAGCCCGTACCGGTTCTCCTGTCTGCGGCCCGTTGTGTCCATCACTGCGGCACCTCCCAGCAGGTAGGTGCACACGCGCTCCCCGGCAACCGAGGTCGATGCGGTGCTGGAACCAGACACGCTCAGCTCACCAGCCCGATCCTGGGCGGGCAGCCCTGTGGGCGTGCGGCCATCGCGGCTGAACGCAGACACGGGCGGAAGCCGAAGCGCGCGGCCGCTCGCCCCCCTAGGGGTGGCGGCGGCCGCCTGGACGGGGAGGTGTGGGGTGTGGCGGGCGGGCTCGACATCGAGATCGATTCCGAGTCCCGCGAACAGCGACGTTGCCCGCTTGGGGTCTCGCCGGTCGGCGGGCGCGCCGATCCGTCACAGGCCATGGCGGCCACCCCGACGGACGGTCGGGGCAACAAGCCGGGCATCGTCTGGGTGCGCCCGTCCGAGTCGGTGATCCCGAGCCGTCTCGACCGTGCTCGCGTGAACATCGGGGGCGTGCCCGGGGGTCTCGATCTGGCTGGACATCGCGCTCCTTTCCCGTAGAGCATGGCGGCCTCTCCGGCGGTGCGGTGTCCGAGGAGGGACCTGCGGGGTGGGTGGATCTGCTCGAGCTATCGGGCGGCTTCGGCGATTCCGCCGCGGAGGTAGAGCCACTGGGCGCGGTTCAGGGTGGCGTGGAGGTGCTCGAGCGGACTGCCGCCCGTGGCGGCGAGGGCGGTCTCGGCCTGTTCGATCATGGCCAGGGTGAAGGAGTCGGCGATCCCTAGGGAGAGGCGGGCCGCGGAGGCGTCGAGGTTGAAGCGGGCCCACAGCTGCATGTCCTGCAGGGGCATGAGGAGCTCGGCCGCGCGCTGGTGGTGTGCGGTGGCTCTTCCGGACTCGCCGCCGAGCACGGCGATGTTCCCGATTGTCCAGTGCGCCTCCCCGGCGGCCCGGGCAGGCAGCCCGGCGTCCAGGAGGTGCTCGAGGGAGCGGCAGTGCGCCCAGGCCTCGTCAGTGTCGTCTGCTTCGGCCAGCGCTGTGGCCAGGGCCCGGATCGCCGCTGCTTGCTGCGCGGGGTGTGCGGGGTGGCTGGTGGCGAGTCGGAGGGCTTCGCGGGCGTGGGCGATGGCCTCGGCGTGCTCGCCCAGGGCTGTGCAGGCCTCGGCGAGCAGTGTCCGGCACCGCAGTTCGGTGCCGGCGGGGTCGGGGGCAGGCGCGTCCTCGACGAGGCGGTCCAGGATGTGCTTCGACTCGCGCGGGTGGCCTTGGCTCATCAGGCATTCGGCCTGGAGGCAGCTCAGGTCCCATCTGGTGAGGCGGTCGCCGGCGGCGAGGGCCAGCTGGGCTGCGGCGAGCGCGTTGCTGGCGCTCTGGGCGTAGTCGTGCTCGTCCCAAGCCTGCTCGGCGCGCAGGGCGGCAAGGAGGGCCCCGGGCCCGGGAGGGGCCGGGGCGAGGCGGCCGGCGAGAGAGCGGACGAGCTCGCAAGAGGGCTCTCTGCGCCCTGTCTCCAGGAGGGAGATCAGCCCGGGCGGGCACAGGTCCCGGCTGAGCTGGTCGTGGGTGAGGCCGCGCTCAAGCCGTTCGCGGCGTAGCCTCTCACCGAACCTCGTGCCCATTTTGCCTCCTCTGGTGTCCTCCGTCCCGCGTCGCGGGCCTCGTGGGTGGCGCCGCCCGTGGGGCCCGCGGGGGCGGCTGCCCAGGCCGGGCCGAGGCATGCGGCCAGCATCGCGGCCTCTGCTCGGGTGGTCTTCCCGGCCGCGTGGCGGCGGCGCTGCCGGTAGAGCCACATGCCCAGCTTCCTCTCCTCGAGGGGCGCGCGCCGGCTGGTCGATGGCATGCGGGCGTGGGCGTGGCTGAAGCCGAGCAGGTGGGCGAGCTGCCGGCGGAATGTCACCCCCGGGAGCGAGTCGGCCTGTGTCCGGGGGCACACCGGCGGGTGCCGCCTGTGGGGCTGGGGCGCCAGCAGGGGGACGGGGCGGGCGCACGCGCGCTGTGGGACCCCGCACAGAATGCGCAGCTGCTGCATCAGCTCGACCGCTTCGTCCACCTCGGGCCGCGGGGGCATCCCGGCTGTCCCTGCGTGACGCGCCCGCTGCCCCCAGCCGAGTGCCTGTTCCCCTGACAGGGCCGCGCGCCCGGGGCGGCGGGCGGCGGGGACCTCCACGGCGTGCATGCCGAAGCCCTCAGCCGGCCCGGCCGGAGCGGATGCAGCGCAGGTGCTCGTACAGGGCCTGCTCGGGGTGGCCCTTGTGCAGGACCAGGAGCCGGCGGAGGTTGTCCTTGGATTCCTCGCACAGGCGTGGCTCGTCCAGCACCTCACGGAGGATGCCCAGCACCTGTGCGGCGAGGGTGTCCTCGCCCGCCCACGGATCGGCCGGCCCGGCCATGGCCCCAGCTGCCATGATCTCAACCATGCGACGAGTGTTGGGGCAGAACGACCGTTCTGTCTACATTTCAGGCCGTAAAAACTGTGTGAACAGCACTGTCAACACCGCAGCGTGGCTCGTCCCTTGAGGGGCGTCCGTGTTAGGTCCTTGAGGTGCACCAGGGGTGCCCGGACGGTGTCCCCGGGGACTGCAGCAGGGAGTCCTTGATGTCCGGATCGGTGTAGGGGTCCTTGAGCAGCTGCCAGATGATCACGAGGGCCTGGTCTCAGAAGTGCCGGGGTTGCGATGTGGGCGATCTGGACTTGGCCCAGGATCTCGGCTGTTGACAAGTCTGTGACCTGCATCGCACTATCTTTGCATACGAATTGGCCGCTTGCATAAAAATGCAACAGAGGAGACGAAGATGACTTCACGCAAGACCGTCCGGATCGGCTGCGCTGTGATCGCGGCGGGCCTCGCCGCGCTTTCCCTCGCGGCCTGCGGGCAGAACGTCCCCGCTTCCTCGGGCGGAGCTAAGAAGGTGATCGGGGTCTCGGTCGCCGACCAGAAGTCGCTCTTCTACGTCGCCGAAGTCGCTGGGATCAAGGACGAGGCCAAGAAGAAGGGCTACGACGTGGATATCACCTCGGCCAACAACGACTCCTCGGCCCAGATCAAGCAGGTCAACGACCTGCTGACGAAGCAGATCGGCGCCCTCATCTTCACGTCCCAGGACTCGACCGCGGCCGCAGCGGGCGTGCGCGCGGCGAACCAGGCGCAGGTTCCGGTCATCGCCGTCGACCAGCGGCCCGAGTCGGGCCAGGGGAAGCTGTCGACCTACATCGCCACGGACAGCGTCAAGGCCGCCCACGATCTCTGCACCTGGATGTTCAAGCAGATCGGGGGCCAGGGCGAGCTCGCCATCCTGCACGGGGTCCTCGGCTCCACTGCGGAGATCCAGCGCACCCAGGGCTGCCAGAACGCTCTCAGGGAGAACCCCGGCGTCAAGGTCGTCGCAGAAGACACTGCCAACTGGGACGAGACCAAGGCATTCAAGGCCACCCAGAACATCCTCACGGCTCACCCGAACGTCAAGGCCGTCTTCGGGGAGAGCGACGCGATGTCGCTCGGTGCGTCCAAGGCGGCGAAGGAATCGGGCAAGACGATCTTCTCGGTCGGCATCGACGGATTCCCCACCATGTTCGACGGGGTCGCCAGCGGCCTGACGCAGGCCACGATGGCCCAGCAGCCGTACAGGATGGGCCAGATGGCGGTGGACAACGCGATTGCCCTCATGGAGGGCAAGGGCAGTGACATCCCTCAGGAGCAGTACCAGGACACCGTCCTCATCAACAAGGACACCGTGACGCAGCACAAGGTCGAAGAGTTCTACGGACCGGACGCCCAGTCCTTCAAGTGATCTTGTTCAGAAGGCCCACGGGATCCCTGGGAATGTGCAGCAGGCGGGAGGCGTCATGAACGCGGAAGCAGACAATAGCGGCCTGGCAGGTGTTGGCCTCGTCAAGGCGTACAGCGGCGTGACCGTCCTGAAGTCCGTCGACTTCAGGGTCTCCCCGGGGACCGTGGTGGGGCTCGTGGGCGAGAACGGTGCAGGGAAGTCAACCCTGAGCTCGGTGATCACCGGAGTCGTCAAACCCGACGGCGGGGCCATGTGGCTGGACGGGGCGGACTACGCGCCGTCCAGCCCGGCCGAAGCCCTGCGCCAGGGAGTCGCCCTGATTCATCAGGAGACCCGGCTGATCCAGGAACTGTCGGTCGCCGAGAACATCTTCATCGGCCGCCTGCCGCGCCACGGGGGGCGCGTCGACTGGGGCCGCGTTCGCCGCGATGCCCGGGCGGTGCTCGATTCCCTTGGAGTCGATCTCGACGTGCGCCGTCCCGTCCGAGGGCTCTCCATGGCAGTTCAGCAGGAGATCGAGATCGCGAAGGCCATCAGCCGGCAGCCACGGTATGTGGTGTTCGACGAGCCCTCGGCGTCTCTCGGAGAGTCGGAGACCGAGCACGTCCTCGAGAGGATCCGTGTTCTGCGGGCAGCCGGCACGGGTGTTGTGTACATCTCCCACCGGCTGGACGAAGTGCGGGAGGTGGCCGATGAGATCGTCTGCCTCCGCGACGGTTCCCGCGTCGCGTCCTGGTCCTCGGGGAGCGTCCCGAAGGAAGCGATCATCAACGCCATGGTGGGACGCGAATTCACCTACGAGCACGTCCCCCCGAAGCCGAGCCTCGGGCACGCAGTGCTCGAGGTCCGCGGCCTCGGCCGCCGGGGGGTCTTCGCCGGCATCGACTTCCATGTGGAGGCGGGTGAGGTCTTCGGCATTGCCGGCCTCGTAGGAGCCGGGCGCACCGAGGTGGTCCGAGCCATTGCCGGAGTCGACCGGCCCGACGAGGGAGAGGTCGTCCTGGAAGGGCGCAAGCTCCCCTGCACGAGCCCTCAATCGGCAATCCGTGCCGGCATCGTCATGGTCCCCGAGGACCGAAAGGGCCAAGGCCTGAATCTCGACCGCTCGGCCGAGGAGAATCTGACCCTGCCCTGGGAGCGGCAGCTTGCGCGCGGAGGTCTCGTGACGCGCAAGGTGATCCGCGACGTCGCCGCGGTCCAGCGCCGCAAATTCGATGTCCGAGGCAACATGGCGCTGCCCGTGAAGTCGATGTCGGGCGGTAACCAGCAGAAGATCCTCATCGGCAAGTGGCTCGTCAAGGATCCGAAGGTCCTCATCGTCGACGAGCCGACTCGCGGCGTCGACGTCGGCGCGAAGATGGCCATCTACGAGATCATCCGGTCCCTGGCCGCCGGCGGCATGGCCGTCATCGTCGTGTCCTCCGAACTGGAGGAGGTCCTCGGCCTGTCCCATCGGGTCCTCGTCATGTCCCGAGGACGCCAGCGGGGCATCCTGACCCGCGATGAAGCCACTCCCCAGCGGGTCATCGACTTGGCCTTCCAGGCGGCCTCGGCCAATGCCCCGACCATCAAGGCCGAGCTCTCCTCCGCACCGTCCGCTTCAACACCTCAGCCATAGAAAGAGCAGTCATGCGAACCACCACCGATAACGCGCCCCACAAGAGGTCCTTGGCGCCGCAGGGGGACAGGGCCGCGGAGAACACGGACGCAGGGCCCGGTTCCGCCGGCTTCAACGCCAGGACGCTCGGAGCCGGCGCTCTCAAGGCTCTCCGGTCCCTGCCGGGCCCGCTTCTCGGGCTCGTCGTCGTCATGGTCGTGTTCTCGATCACCTCGCCGTACTTCTTCACGTGGCACAACCTCTCGAACATCGTCACGCAGAACGCGGACATCGGCATCATGGCCGTGGGGGCCGCGCTCGTGATCCTCATCGGCGGGATCGACCTCTCGGTCGGCTCCAACCTCGCGCTCTCGCTCATGATCAGCGCCTGGCTCTACCGCTCGCTCGGCGTGCCTTTCGAGCTCTGCGCGGTGATCGGGCTGGCAGCGGGGACGGCTGTCGGGGTGGTCAATGGCCTGCTGTCGACCATTGGGCGCATCCAGCCCTTCGTCGCGACGCTGGCGACCATGTCTGCCTGCGCCGGCTTGGCCCTCTACATCACCAACGGCAACCCGATCAACGACTTCCCGGACTGGTACCTCGCGATCACGAGCACGAACCTCCTGGGTGTTCCCCTTGAGGGGATCATCATGATTGCGACCTTCCTCATCGCCGCGTTCTGGCTCAGGTTCCGCCCCACCGGGCGTGCCCTGTATGCCATCGGCGGCAACGCCGAGGTAGCGCGTCTATCGGGGCTCAACGTGACCCGGATCAAGATCGGCGTCTATGCGATCGCCGGCTTCCTCGCAGCTGTCGCCGGTGTCATCGTCGGGTCGCGCCTCGACTCCGCTCAGCCCACGGCCGGCACCGCCGACCTGCTCAACGTGATCGCCGTCGTCGTCATCGGCGGGGCCAGCCTCTCCGGCGGCTCGGGCGGGATGCTGAACACCTTCATCGGCCTCCTGATCATCGGGGTGCTGAACAACGGGATGTCGCTGCTGAACGTCTCGCCCAATCTCCAGCCGGTGGTCATCGGCGTCGCGATCATCGTCGCCGTCCTGACCGACAGGGCAAGCCGCTCCCGCCAAGCGGACTGATTCGCTCCCCACGACACCCCAAAAAGGACAGCCATGCCTTCGAAGACCTATGCCGTCGAACCGATCGAACCGCTGTTGCGCGAGTCCGACCCGGACAGCACTCTGGCCCCCTGCGGAATCCAGCGGCTGATCATCGGCTCCGAAGCCCTCTCCGTCATCGGCGAGGCGGTGTCCGAGCTCCTCTCGACAAGGCAGCCTGGGAGGGGAAGCGGGGAGAAGCCGGCCGTGGCCCTGCTGGCCGATCCCGTCCGGATCAGCCGGCGGGGCGAGGACATCAAGGATGTCGTGGAGGAGCAGCTCGGAAAGCGCTTCGAGGTTTCCCGGACCGTGCTCGACGACGGGCATTCCGAGCTCCATGTCGTCGACAGCGTCCTCGACGAGGCAGCCGCGGCCGCGCGCGGCAAGGCCGCCGTGGTCGCTGTCGGCGGGGGGACCATCAGCGACATCGCGAAGATCGCCGTCCAGCGCGCGGCAGCGGACGGGACAGCCCCGGTCCTGCTCACGGTGCAGACGGCTGCATCCGTGGACGGTTACACGGACGACGTCTCGGTCGTGCTCCGCGACGGAGTGAAGCGCACCGTTCCCTCCTGCTGGCCCGATGTCGTGGTCGCCGACACCGACGTCATCGCCGAGGCCCCCGCGCGCATGAACCGGGCAGGCTTCGGGGAAATGACCTCCATGTTCACCGCGCCAGCCGATTGGAGGCTCGCTTCCCTGGTCGGGACCGACCGCACCTATAGCCACAACGCGGTCCGGCTCCTGTCGACCGTCGGACTGGACCTCGAAAGCTGCAGCGAGGGGGTCAGGGAAGGCGACCCCGACGCGGTGGCCAGTCTGACCAGGGCCCTTGCGCTGCGCGGGATCGTCACCGGAGTCGCGGGCACCAGCGCCGTGCTCTCGGGAGCGGAGCACCTCATCAGCCACATGCTCGACCAGTACCACGCCGGGCAGGGGATGCCGACCGGCCTGCATGGCGCGCAGGTGGGGGCGGGCGCAGTGATCGCTGCCAGCGCCTGGGAAATGCTCTTCGACAGGCTCGCCGATCACGGCCCAGCGCGCGTCCTCCCCCTGGAACAGACGCTCGACCCTGAGCGGGGACGCAGGCGCGTCCTGGCCGCCTTCGAACGGGTGGACTCCTCGCTGCGGGTGGCGGACGAGTGCTGGAGGGACTATTCGGCAAAGCTCGAGGCCATCGCATGGGAATTCCCCCGCATCCAGGCACTCGTGGACAGGTGGGGCGAGCATCACGGAGAGCTCCGGGACCTGGTGCGCCCCGCCGCATCGATTGCCGCAGCCCTGAACCGCGCCGGTGCTGCTGTCCGGCTCTCCGACCTCGGCCAGCACATCGACCCCGAGCTTACGCGGTGGGCTATAGCGAACTGCGCCCTGATGCGCAACCGCTTCACCGTGGTCGACCTGCTGATGCTCCTTGGCTGGTGGGAGCCGGGCGACGTGGACGAAGTCCTCGAGCGAGCTGCCGCAGCCGCCTCCGCCGCGGACGCCGGGAAGGAGTGAGGCCCATGCGCGACTACGTGATCGGGATCGACTGCTCCACGACTGCGGCGAAGGCTGTGGTCTGGAACTCCCAGGGCGAAGCCCTCTCGCAGGCCCGCCGGGCGTTCGGCCTGAGCCTGCCGCGACCGGGATGGGGGGAGCAGAACGCCGAGGACTGGTGGGAAGCGTGCGCCGAAGCCATCCGGCGGGCCGCGCAGACGGTCGACTCCTCCAGGATCGGAGCCCTGTGCATCACCCACCAGCGCGAGAGCTTCGTCTGCCTCGACGAGGCAGGGGACCCTCTCCGGCCGGCAATGCTGTGGCTGGACACCAGGGCAACCGCGGAGGTCGCCAGATACGGCACCGAAGAGGTGCACCGGATCACGGGCAAGCCCGCGAACCCCACCCCGGCCTGGTACAAGCTGCTCTGGCTCGCGGACCACGAGCCGGAAACCATGGCCCGCATCGGCAAGGTCGTCGACGTCCACGGATTCCTCATCCACCGGCTCACAGGCCAATGGCTCACCTCCTGGGCCTCTGCCGATCCCCTCGGACTGGTCGACATGGCCAGCCTCGACTACGACGACTCCCTCCTGGAAGCCGTCGGACTCGAACGCGGACAGCTGAGCGCGCTGCGGGCCCCGGGAAGCATCCTCGGGCATCTGGACGACCGGGTGGCAGCCCAGCTCGGGCTTCCGCCCGGAGTGACGGTGGTGGCCGGCGCCGGCGACGGCCAGTGCGCTCAGCTGGGGGCAGGGGCGATCACCGGCGGGCGCGCCTACCTGAACCTCGGCAGCGGGATAGTCTCGGGCACCTTCTCGGACCAATACGCGTACGCCCGCGAGTACCGCACGCTTTCCGCAGCGGTGCCGGGCGCCTACACGCTGGAGACCTTCATCGGGGGCGGGACAGTTAACCTGAACTGGTTCGTCGAGAAGCTCTCAGGCCTCGACGCACGCGCCCTCGGCCTCGACCTGACACCCGAGCAGGTGCTCGAGACGGCGGCGGCCAAACTGCCCCCGGGCGCCGAGGGGCTGCTCGTCCTGCCCTACTGGACCGGCGCCCTCACACCCTACTGGGACCACAACGCCCGGGGCATCCTCCTGGGCCTGACGGGCGTGCACGGCAAGGCCCATCTGTACCGGGCGCTGCTGGAGGGCCTGGCCTTCGAGCAGCGGCTCCTCACCACGGGGGCGGAGAACGCGCTGTCCCAGCCGGTGACCGAGGTCGTCGCGCTCGGCGGGGGCTCCCGCAGCCCGCTCTGGTGCCAGATCATCGCCGACGTGACGCAGCGCAGCGTCTCGGTGGTGCGAGAACCCGAGAGCACCTGCCTCGGGGCAGGCATGCTCGCAGCATCCGCCCTCGGAATCCACGACTCGGTCGAGACCGCGGCGAAGGCGATGAGCGGCATCGGCGTCTCCTACGAGCCCGAGCCGGACCAAGCTGCCTCATACGACCGGCTCTACAGCGTCTACCGGGACGTCTACCCGGCGAACCGCGAGATCTTCGCCCGCCTTGCGGAGGCGACGCAATGACCAGCGCCGCCCCCCGCGAGCTCGTGGCCCGGCCCCTGCGGGCCTACGACGGGTACCTCTTCGACCTCGACGGCACGATCTACCTCGGGGACCGGCTCCTGCCGGGGGCCCACGAGCTGGTCACCACACTGCGCCGGTTCGGGCGGGAGACCCTGTTCCTGTCGAACAACCCGACCCGGGACCCGCAGATGTACGCGGACAAGCTCACCCGGCTCGGGCTGCCCACGCCCTCGGACCGCATCGTCAACCCGGTGGTCACCATGGTCACCTGGCTGCTCCGGGAGGCGCCCGGCGCCGCGGTCTTCGTCATCGGGGAAGACCCCCTCGTCAGGGCGATCCGCGCAGCGGGCATCCGCACCACCGAAGACCCGCGCCAGATCGACATTGTCATCGCCAGCTACGACCGCGGCTTCGACTACCGCAAGCTGCAGATCGCCTTCGACGCCCTCTGGCAGCACCGGCGGGCGAGGCTGGTGGCCACGAACCCTGACGCGTACTGCCCGATGCCCGAGGGGCGCGGGGAGCCGGACGCGGCCGCTGTGATCGCGGCGATCGAGGCCAGCACCGGCGTCAGATGCGAGGCGAACCTCGGAAAGCCTTCCCCTGTCATGCTGCACACCGCCCTGGAGGTCTTGGGCCTGCCTGGGCCCGAATGCCTGATGGTCGGGGACCGGCTGCACACCGACATCGCCATGGCAGCCGACGCCGGAATCGACTCCGCCCTCGTCCTGACTGGGGAGAGCACCGAGGAGATGGCAGCCCAGCTGCCCCCGGCCAGGAGGCCGACCTTCGTCCTCCCCAGGATCGACGCACTACTCCGGCCCCTCCGCGAACCGTAGCCGACCTCAGACCCGCGGGATTCAGGCCGATCCTTGTCAGGTACCCCGCACACCCGTAGAATAAATTTCAATTCGAGTGCTGAATAAATATTGAAAGGAAGGCGTGATGGACCTTTCACCGGAGACACTGCTGGAAATGCAGCGGCGCATGCTGCGCATCCGGCGCTTCGACGAGCGGGCCTCGCTGATGGTCAAGCGGGGCTATATCCCGGGCACCGTGCACACGAGCATCGGCCAAGAGGCCCAGGTAGTCGGGGCCTGCATGGCGCTGGGGGACGGGGACTACATGACCGGGAACCACCGCAGCCATGGCCACCCGATCGGCAAGGGCTCGCCTCTGGGGCCGCTGATGGCCGAGCTCGTGGGCAAGGCCACTGGGGTGTGCGGCGGCAAGGGAGGATCCCTGCACCTGGCCGACTTCGCGGTCGGGAGTCTGGGGGAGTCCGGCATCGTCGGCTCCTCCATCCCGATCGCCACGGGCGCCGGCCTCTCCAGCAAGGTTCTGGGAAACGGGCGCGTCTCACTTGCCTTCTTCGGCGACGGGGCCGCGAACCAGGGCTGCCTGTACGAGGCGATGAACCTCGCGGGGGTGTGGGAGCTCCCGGTCGTGTTCCTGTGCGAGAACAACCAGTACGCCCTCTCCACCCCCGCCCACACGGTCACCTCCGGGGTGATCGCCGAGCGCGCCCCCGGCTTCGGGATCCCCGGTGTCCGCGTGGAGGACGGCCAGGACGTCCTCGCGGTCTACGAGGCCACCGCTGCCGCGGTCGAGCGCGCCCGCCGCGGGGACGGCCCCACCCTCGTGGAGGTCGTCACCTACCGCTTCAACGAGCACTCCGAAGGCCTGCGGCTCGGAACCGACTACCGCGACAAGGACGAACGGGCCGCATGGATGGAACGTGACCCGATCGTCCTGTTCCGCGAGCGGCTCATCGAGCGGGGTACCGCGACCGCCGAGCAGCTCGACGCGCTCGAGGCCGAGGTCCTGAAGGAAGTCGACGACGCCGTCGAATTCACCGACAGGAGCCCGTACCCCGACCCCAGCGTCGCCTTCAAAGACCTCTACACCGAACCGATTGGAGCGCTGTCATGACCGTCATGAGCTACCTCGGAGCCATCGGCGCCGCCCAGCGGGAGGCCATGGATGCCGACCCCCGGGTCGTGATCATCGGCGAGGACGTCGAAGCCAACGTCTACGGGACCACCGGAGCGGGCAAGTCCCGCAAGGACAAGGGCGACTTCCTCGAGCTGTTCGGGAAGAACCGCATCCGCAACACCCCGATCTCCGAGGAGGTGATCGTCGGGGCCGCAGCCGGCGCGGCCATGACTGGACTGCGGCCGATCGTGGACCTCTCCTACTCGAGCTTCCTGTACATGGCGATGGACCAGTTCGTGAACCAGGTCGCCAAGAACCGCTACATGTTCGGCGGCCAGGCGTCGCTGCCCGTGGTCTTCCGCTCCGCGATGTTCTACGGGCTCAACACCGGCGCCCACCACTCGGACCGCCCGTACCCGATGTTCATGAACGTCCCGGGCCTGAAGATCATCGTGCCCTCGACCCCCTACGACGCCAAGGGCCTGCTGCGCACCGCCGTGGACTGCGACGACCCGGTGCTGACCTTCGAGGCGTGCATGCTCTGGGGCACGAAGGGCGAGGTGCCCGAGGAGGAGTACCGGATCCCCCTCGGCCAGGCCCGCGTTGCCCGCGAGGGCAGCGACGTGACCGTCGTCGCCATCTCGAGCGCCGTGCCGGAGGCACTCGTGGCCGCCGAGTCGCTGGCCGAGGAGGGCCTGTCCGTGGAGGTCATCGACCCCCGGACGCTCGTCCCCTTCGACGCCGAAGCGGTCGTCCGCTCCGTCCAGCGCACCGGGCGCCTCGTCGTCGCCGACCCCGCCCACCGCACCTGCTCCGCGGCCGCGGAAATCTCGGCCATCGTCGCGGAGGAGGCCTTCGAGTCCCTGCGTGCCCCGATCGTGCGGGTCACCACACCGGATACCCAGATCCCGTTCAGCACTGCCCTGGAGAAGCAGCTCTACCCCAACCGGGACAGCATCGAGGACGCGATCCGGCGCGTGACCGGCACGCGGCCCGGGAGCCTGTCCGAGGCCGCCCGCCTCACCTCCCCGGCACCCGGCTTCTGACACATCAACCCCAAGAACCATCTATTGAAGGAGACACATTGGCTAGAGTCGAGGTCCTGCTGCCCCAATGGGGCATGGGCATGAGCGAGGGAACCGTTGCCACCTGGCTGAAGAACGTCGGCGACACCGTCGCCGAAGACGAGCCGTTGGCCGAGGTCGAGGCGGAGAAGGTCGAGGAGACCCTCGAGTCCCCCGCGTCCGGCGTCCTCGCCGAGATCGTCGTCCCCGAAGGCGAGACCGTCGAGGTCCGCGCCGTATTGGCATACATCGAGACCGCCTGACGGCGGAAGCGGAAGGGATGGGACCATGCCACAGGTGGATCCGCGTCAGATCGTCCAGGACGCGCGAGACGGCGGCTATGCCGTCGGGGCATTCAACATGCACAACGAGGAGACCGCCGAGGCGCTCGTGAGGGCTTCCGAGCGGGCCCAGGCGCCGGTCTTCCTCCAGGTGGGACGCGCGATCGTCCCGCACATGGGCCTGAAGAAGGCCTATGAGATGACGAAGCGCATCGCCGAGGAATCCGAGTCGAACTACGTGATCCACCTTGATCACGGTCCATGGGACGAGGTGCTCGAGGCGATCAAGCTCGGCTTCACCTCGATCATGTACGACGGCGCGCACCTCCCCTTCGAGGAGAACATCCGCACGACGCGCAAGCTCGTCGAGGTCGCGCATGAGTTCGGCATCCCGGTCGAGGCCGAGCTCGGCAAGATCCCCAATGCCGACGAGCAGGTCGATTGGTCCGCCTATTACACCGACGTGGCCGAGGCCGAACGGTTCGTCGCGGAGACCGGAGTCGACTTCCTCGCCATTTCGGTGGGCATCGTCCACGGTGTGCCGCTCGCCAAGCCCCAGCCGCTGGACATCCAGCGGGTCAAGGAGATCGAAGCCGCCGTCGGAATCCCTCTCGTGCTCCACGGCGCCTCAGGGGTTCCCGACAACGAGATCCTCGCGGCGATGGCTGCAGGCGTTCACAAGTTCAACGCCGACACAGATCTGCGGCACGCGTTCCGCTCGGGGATCGAGGCGGTGTGGGCCGAGGGCGACAGGCAGCTCGAGGAAGCCATGGCCGAGGGCCGCGAGCGGATGATCGCTGCGACCGTCAAGAAGATGGAGCTCTACGGCTGCGCCGGCAAGGTTCGGAGCCTTCCCCTGGGGAGCCGATGACGTCCACCCCAGTGAAGGACGGTACCGTCACCCCCCTCAAGGGCATCCGGCGGACGGCAGCCCGCCGGATGGTCTCCGCTTGGGAGGCACCCGTCTTCCATCTCGCCGTCGAAGCCGACATGGGCGCGGCATTGACGGTCAAGGGACGGATCCCGGGGGCGACGGTGACGGACGCGATCCTCGCGGCCTGTGCACGCGCGCTGGGCGAGCATCCGGCCCTCAATGCGCACTACGGGGACGAAGCCGTGACCACGTTCGGCAGCGTGAACCTGGGCATGGCCGTCGACACGCCGGCGGGACTCATGGTCCCGGTCATCAAGGACGCGGCGAATCTCGACATCGTCGGGATTGCGGCCTCGCGTCGCGACCTGGCTCAGCGGGCCCGGGAAGGGCGCCTCGGCATGGCCGACGTCTCCGACGGCACCTTCACCGTGTCCAACCTCGGGATGATGGGAATCGAGTACTTCGACGCGATCCTCAACGTCCCCCAGGTCGCCATCCTCGCCGTGGGAGCAACCCGTCAGGAGTACGTAGGCGACGGCGACGTCGGGGCAGTCTGGCGCCCCCAGGCGAGGCTCACCCTCACCTGCGACCACCGAGCCGTCGACGGAGCCACCGGTGCGCGCTTCCTCAATTCCGTGAAGCAGCACCTCGAGTCGATCTGAGCGACTCTCCGCAGGCCAATGGGCCCGAGCCAAAGAAGCTCGGGCCCATTGGCGTGCGCGGGGCGCCGGGTTGACGCCAGAACACGGCGCCTCGGCCAGTCCACGCCGTCGGTCGCGAGCGGGCGCAGTCGACCGTGGACGTGGTCCGTTCGGACGTGGACGCGCGTGACTGGCGAGCCGTCCCGGTGTCGGCGCGATAGCCGCGGCAGCCAAGCGTTGCGGGCTGGACTACGGCATGCGCACCACTTCAACACCAGAGCGGCTGACGAGGTGACGGAGGCCGAGGTAGGGAAGGTCGCGGGAATCGCCACGGTCTTCTATTCCAATGGCGAGGCAGTTGACGTTGGAGCTGGAATTCCGGTGGGCCGCGGCCGACCACCGTCAGCTCGCGCTGAGGCGCGTCGAGGCTCTGTTGGGGCGAATTGCGGGCATCGACGATTCGCTCAGGTCGATGGCTGACGAGATCCACGTGAAGGGCCTCGGGAACACGCATCCCAGGAGGCCCCTCGCCGACCAGTCCCCGAAGTCCATGAAGGGTTAACTAGTCCGACTCGTCGAAGAATTCAACGGCATTGCGAACCGAGCAGATCCGAAGGGTCGGAAAAGCATCTGGCCCGCCGCTGATCGAGAGCGGCCTCTGGTAAAGAGGCCGCTCTCGATCTGCGACGGGCCAGAAAAGGGCGCCCATCGTGCAGGGGGCGGTTCCGCCGCCTGGTTCAGCTCAGCCGGCTCACGACCGCCTGGACGAGCGGCCAGACTTTTGCCACCGAGGTGTGGTTCACGGTCTCCTTGGGGGAGTGGAGATCATGGAGCTCGGTGCCGATCGAGATGATGTCGAGCCCGGGGATCTTCCGGCTGAACATGCCCAGTTCCAGGCTGCACTGAGAAACATGGACATCGGGCTCTGACCCCATGACGTCCCTGAACGCCGCCTGGGCGGTCCCCAGGATCCGGGAGCCCGGGTGGTACGGGAACTCGGGGGCATCGAGGCCGTACTGCTCGACGACCACACCCCCGCCGGCCAGCGCGGCGAGCGAACGCACCCGATCGAAGATCTCGTGCTTGCGCGATGTCACGGCCGCCGTGATGGTGGACATGAGCCGGGCGCCGTCTGACGTGGTGCGCACTGTGCCCAGGTTGTTCGAGCTCTCGACGATGCCTGGCACGGCAAGGCTCCAGCTCAGGACGCCGTTGGGGATCAACGCCGTCAGCCGCGCGAAACGCGCTCCCGCCTCGGCCGAGAAGGCGCGCTCAGGCCTTTCGGCTGGCTCGAGCCTGAGCCTGACGTCAGGATCGGCAAGTCGATACTCGTCGGCCAGGGTCCGCTCGAGCTCGGCGACGGCTTTTTCCACATCCCCGACCTCTTCCGGCCGAAGGAGCAGAACAGCCTGGGCATCTGCGGGGATCGCGTTATTCTGCGCGCCACCGTGGGGATCGCTGATCCTGACATCGTGCTGCGAGAGCAGGCCGTTGAGGATCCTTGCGAGGACGAGGACGGCGTTGGCGCGTTCGAGGTGGATGTCGAACTCGCAGTGCCCGCCGGCAAGCCCACGGACCTTGAGAAGGCGGGCTTCGGTGTGGGTGCCCGGTACTGACTCCCATTCTGCGGGGAGGTCGACGGTGAAGGTCACGTCCCCACTGCAGCCCGCGAGGATCTCCTTGTCGGTGATCCAGTTGAAGTCGATCATGCGCTTGCCCGACAGCCTCGACGTGTCGAATTGGGCGGCTCCGACCTTTCCCTTCTCCTCCATGGCCGTCAGTACTGCTTCGAGCGGCGGATGCGGAAGGTCCTGCGAATCCAGGAGCGCCAGGATGTAGGAGACGCCGATGCCATTGTCGGCGCCGAGCGAAGTCCCGTTCGCGGTCACGAAGTCCCCTTGGACGAGGAGTTCGATCGGATCGCTCATGAAGTCGTGTGTGACGCCGTCATCCTTCTCGCACACCATGTCCAGGTGGCCGTGCAGAATCAGCGGAGGCGCGTCTTCCAGGCCGTGTTGCCCGGGCTTCTTGACCAGAACGCAGTGCATTCCGTCCTGGCTCGCCTCCAAGCCGCGGTCGCGCGCGAAATTCACCACCCAATCGGCGACTTCCTTCTCATTGCCGGAGCCGCGGGGAATGCCTGACAGGGTCTCGAAGAACGAGAACACCTCTTGGGGCTGGAGGGATTTGAGTGAGGACACGGGAATTCCTTTCTTTTATTTGACCGCGCCGGCCCGGTTCCGGTTCATCGTCAGCGCCACGACGATGATGATGACGAGGCCGTAGACGAGGCTCTGGGCCTGCGGGGTGATGCCTACTGCGGCCGCGCCGATCGGGACAAGGCCGACTGTCAGTGCGCCGAAGACGATGTTGATCGGGTTGGTGACGCCTCCCGTGATCGCTGTCCCGCCCACGATGGCCGCGGCGATGCCGGGCAGCAGCAGGTCGCTTCCGAGCCCGAACGACGACGCTGCTCCGCCTTGGGCGATCACGAGGACGCCGGCTATACCGGACAGGAGCCCCGACAGGGCGAAGGCGGCAACCTTCAGCCACCGCGTCCTCAGCCCGGAGAAGAGGGCGCCGGACTCGTTCAGGCCGACGGCGGTCATTCCCTGCCCGGTCCGGGTGAACCGGAGCAGGGCCCAGAGGCCCGCGGCGACGACCACGCCGAGCCAGAAGGCCTCTGGAAGGTCGGCCAGAGCAGTTCCATACAGGGAATCGAGCAATTCGGTGTTCCCGGTCGCGTAGACGGTCGTCGCATTGCTCACGACGAGCGAGGCGGCCTGCAGGATGCCCAGTGTGCCAAGGGTGAGCGCGAAGGACGGCACCTGGCCGAAGGCGATCAGGAAGCCGTTCACTGCGCCGATGAGCGTCATGACGGCAACGCAGAGGAGCGGGGCCACGGCCCCGAACGGCCCGAGCGTCTGGGCGAGGATGATCGCCGAGAAGACGACGACCGCCGCGTTGGACAGATCGATGGACCCGACGTGGAGGACCATGGCCTGCCCGAGCGCGACCAGGAGGATCGGCGCAGCCTGCACGGCGAGGATGCTGAGGCCGCCGCCGCCGATGAACGTGGGCGTCAGGACCGCGACGAGGATGAACAGTGCCGCGAAGACGGCGAACGGGCCTGCCGACTGCCACAGCTCCGCCGGGCGGAGGTGCATGGCCCTGCTTCTGACCGAGGTCGCGTCGGATGACGGCGTGTTGTCCAGAACGGCTTTCTTGGGCATGTCGAGGGTGGCTTTCTTTGACATGTTGGTCACACCATCTTTTCGAGCAGGTCGAGGGATGTCGGAGAGTCGACGGCGAGGTCGAACCGCGCCGTGATCTCGCCGTCGCGCATCACGAGGATGTGGTCGCCCATCTCGAGCGCCTCTTCGAGGGTGTCTGGAAGGAGGACGACGGCGGTCCCGGCTTCCTGAGCGGCCCGGATCTGCTCGTTCACGGTCTGCGAGGCACCCGGGTCCAGCCCGCGCAAGGGGTGGTCGAGGATCAGGACCTTGAGATTGTCAGAGGTGAGCCACTTGGCGAGGACGACCTTCTGCTGGTTGCCTCCCGAGAACCTGCCCAGGTGCAGCATGGGGTCGCGAGGACGGACGTCCAGCCTGTCGAACCATTTCGCGGCAGCCTTGGCGCGAGCGCGGCGCTTGAGGAAAGGCCCCCAAGCCGACTTGCCTGGGTGCACGAGCGTCAGGTTCTCGGCCCCGCTCAGGCCTCCGATCATCCCCTCCACCTTTCGCTCGGAGGGGATGTACGCGAGGCCGGATTGCACAGCCTTTCTCATGGACCACGAACTCACCGGGCGTCCGCCGACCTCGACCGAGCCCGAATCGAAGGGCTCGGCTCCGAATATGGCGCGGCAGAGCGACTCGCGGCCCGAACCGATCGCACCGACGATCGCGACGCAGCGCCCCGGGGCGACCGAGAACGAGACCTCTTTGAAGCTGCCCTTCCGCTGGAGCCCGGTCACTTCGAGGGCGCGCTCGCCGGCCTGCCCTGAACCTCGGCCGGCTGGGCGGCCCTGCGGACGGGACTCATGTCCGATCATGAGCTTGAAGAGCTCATCCTCCGTCACGGACTCCCTCCGGCGGTCTGCGACGACCTGCCCGTGCCTCATGACGATCACCCGGTCACAGATCCTGAGGACCTCGTCGAGGCGGTGGGAGACGAAGAGAACCGAGCCGATCTTCTTCAGGTTGCGGATTTCCCTCTCGAGGACCGCGGTCTCGTTGCGCTCGAGGACCGACGTGGGCTCGTCGAGGATCACGAGGGGCGTCGCGTGAACGGCTTCGTCGACCCGGAGGGCCCTTGCGATCTCCACCATCTGACGGTCCACGAAGGAGAGGTCGCCGACGATCGTCTGGGGGTCGATCGCGGAACCGATCCGGGCAAGCACTTGGGAGGCTTCCTGATTGAGGCGGCTCCAATGGTATATGCCGTATTTCGTGGCGGTGTCCTTCGACGAAATGGCATTCATCGCGATGTTCTCTGCCACCGAGAGGTTCGTCAGGAGCGACTGCTCCTGGTGCACGACGCCGATGCCGGCCGCGACCGCGTCCTGCGGCCTGCGGAACTTCAACGGGCGCCCTCCGGCTTCGATGACCCCGGAGTCCGGCTGGTAGAGGCCAGTGAGGATCTTCAGGAGCGTCGACTTGCCGGCGCCGTTCTCGCCGATGAGGCCGACGACCTCGTGGCGCGGGATCTCGAGCGAGATGTTCTTGACGGCCTGTATCGGGCCGAAGGACTTCGAGATGTTGGTGAGCCTGAGCGCTGGGCTTTGGAGCCCAACGGACGGGGCCAGGTCTGCGTTCGTCATTTCACGATCCTCAATCTGCTGCGGTGGGGCCAAGAAGCGGCGAGGACGGCCACGATCAGGACGGCTCCCGAGACCGCGGACTGGATATTGGGGCTGACTCCGCTGAGGATGAGCCCGTTGTTCAGGACGGTGAGGAGCATGACGCCGATCGCAGTCCGGAGGACGCCGCCCTTGCCGCCGCCGAGGGAAGTGCCGCCGATGACGACCGCGGCGATCGTGACGAAGAGGTTCCCCGTTCCGACTGTCGCGGAGCCTGCGCCGAGCTGGAGGCTCGCGAGGATGCCCGCGGCCGCGCTGCAGGCTCCGGCGGCGACGAAGACGTAGATCTTGTACCTGGCGACGGGGATGCCGTTGCCGCCTGCGATCTCCTCGCTGTCGCCGATCGCATAGGCAAAGCGGCCCAGACGCGTGAACCTGGTGACGCCGATGCCCGCGAGGACGAGGATGGCCGCCAGGAGGAAGGAGTTCGGCAGGCCCAAGGTGAGGCTGGTCGGCCAGGACTTGAGGCTTGAGTCGGCGAGGAACGGGATCGAGGACTGTCCGAAAAGGACCGTCGCGATGCCGAGTCCGACGAACCACATGCCGAGCGTGACAATGAAGGAGGGCACCTTGAGACGGGTGTGGATGAGGCCGTTCGCAAGGCCGATGCCCATGCCTACCGCCAATGCGACCGGGATGGCCCAGAACCCTAGATCGGCTCCCCCGCGGCTGTTGGCCGATAGGAGGACGAAGGTCATCCCGGCGGTTCCCATGATGCCCTCGACCGAGAGGTCGATCGATCCGGTCAGGATCACGAGCGTGGACCCGACGCCGATGAGGAGGGGCAGGGCGGCGTGATCCAGAACGGTCTGGGCGTTCTGCGGTGTGAGGAAGGAGCCGGGGTTGAGCACAGCGAACACCAGGATCAGCACGAGGAGGGCCGCCGCCTCTCCGAGGCTCTTGGGCTCGAATCGGCGATGGCGTCGGGCTGCCGGGCGCTTTTCCATGGGCTTGGGCTCGAGGAGGACCATCCCACGTTCCTTGTCTGTCATTGGTATCACCTGTCTGGTTCCTTAAGGCGGCGGCTGCTGCGTCGGAGTCCGACGGCGGCAGCCGCCGCCTTCCGCGAACTGCGGTTACGGAAGCTTCTCGGGCCCACCGCCGACCAGCGGGACGGGCTGGGTGTCCCAGGGCCCGTTCTTGAGCAGGTCGTCGATCCAGCCATCGATGTTGTTGTCGTACTTCGTGAAGTCGGTCAGGTTCTGCGGGGTGACGCAGCTGATCTTGAAGAGGCTGTCGCGCTTCTCATGCGGCAGCTCCGAGGGCTTGATGGCCCCGGTCGCCGCCTGGTACGCGGTGTACAGGCCGATTGCCGCCGCCATGAAGCCGCGGTGGAACGTCTCGCCGGCAATGGCGTCGTTCCCCAGGTGCTTCTGCATGTCCTCGATGATCGGCGGGTAGAGCCCGTCCGACGTGAACTTGACGTCGTTGATGCGCCCGGCATTCTGCATGGCCTGGATCGCGCCGATCGTCATCCCGTCGTCCGCCGCCCAGACGCCGTTGATCTGGTTGCCGTACTTCGCGAGCAGGTTCTGCGTCACCTGAAGGCCCTGCTGCGGATCCCAGTTCGCCGGCTGCGTGTCGAGCAGGTGGACGTTCGGATAGGCCTTGAGACCCTCCTTGAGGCCGGCCACGCGGGTCTGGCTCGTGGTGCTGTCCTGCACGCCTGCGAGGGCGATGACGTTGCCCTTGCCGCCGATGCTGTCCGCGAGGGCCTTGGCGGTGCACTCACCGCTCTCGACGCCGGAGTGCTTCTGGAAGGCGACGAAGTTGTCCCCGACGTTCCACGGCTCGTAGTTGTCGGGCTTGTTCCACCAGATGGTCACGTAGCCCCCGGCGGCCTTGACCGCGTTCACGATCGGCGGCGCGTCCGAGCTCGCGACCGTGTTGACCATCAGCGCGACCTTCTTGCCCTGGGCGAGGATCGCCTGGATCTTGGAGATCTCGGTCTGCGAGCTTCCCTCGGAGTCGACGATCTGGAGCGGGACGTCGAGCTTCTTCGACAGAGCCTGTGCGCCCTGGATCATCGAGGCCATGTAGGGGTTGGTCGTGTTGATCACCGAGGCGACGAGGACGATGTCCTTCTTGTCAAGCGTCTTCTGGGCGGCGGCCGTCGTCGACGTGCACGCCGTCATGGCCAGCAGCGCAGCGGCTGCAACGGCCGCTGCCGCACGCCGTCGGACAGTGTTGCTGAGGGGCATCAGATACTCCTTCGTGAAAGATGGCCCGGGAGGCAGCCGCAGGCTAGCGGTGCTGAATATTCATTCGCAGGCTGCATTTGGATTCTCCGAGTGTGGTCTACGTCACCAGAGCCTGTCAAGAGACCGTGAGCGGCGGCTTGAGGATGACGCAAGAAGCGCGCGTCTGGCCGTGCTCCGGAACTGCCCTCGCAGCCTGAAGGAGGAGCCTGCCTGGCAGGCTCCTCCTTCAGGCGGTGCAGCGGTCAGCGGAAGGTGCGGAAGAAGGTCCGCACGTCGTCGACGTACGTGTCCGGCACTTCGAGCGGAGCGAAATGCCCGCCCTCGTCATGCACCCTGTATTGCTGCAGATTGAAGTACTTCTCGGTCCAGGTCCGCGGCGGCTTGTAGATCTCCCCCGGATAGATGCCCACTGCGGTGGGGGCGCCCACGACGGGGAAGCGGTCGTGGCTCGGCCTCCACGGATTCCCCCGGCACTCCCAGTAGTAGCGGGACGAGGTCCCGCCCGTGTTGGTCAGGAAGTAGACCGCGGCGGTCGTCACAAGGTCCTCCTTGGGCCACACGCGCTCGAAGGCCTCGGTGCCCTCGCCGCGCTCCTCGAGGCCCCAGAAGTAGCGCTTCTCGGTGATCCAGGCCAGCTGTCCGGCGGGCGAGTCTGCCACGAGGGCGGCGAGCGTCTGTGGCTTCGTCAGCTGGATCTCGCCGTATCCGCTCTCCTTCTGGACGAAGAGCTTGCCGCGCTCGAACCAGCCCTTCTCCTCGGCGTCGCTGTACTCGCTTGCGTCGGGAAGGCCGAGGAGCGGGTCGAACTTCACTCCAGGAGGGGCATCGGGGTGCTCGGCCAAGTAGTGGCTCATCTGGGCGGGGAAGTGCGTGTAGACGCCGAAGACGTCCTGCTCGTACTTGTGCCCGTGCTGCTGCGCCACCAAGGCACCCCAGTCGCCGCCGGCCGTCGCATACTTCTCGTAGCCGAGGACTTCCTTCATGAGGGCATTCTCTAGGTCGGCGGTCCTCCACCAGTTCCAGCCGGGTTCGCTCAGCGGTGAGGAGAATCCGTAGCCGGGCAGGGAGATGAGCACGACGTCGAAGGCGTCCGCCGGGTCTCCGCCGTAGCTGGCCGGGTCCGAGAGCGGGCCGATCACCTTGCGCAGGTCCCAGAATGTCCAGGGCCAGCCGTGGTGGATGAGCAGGGGCATGGGGTTCGGCCCCTTCCCCTCGACGTGGATGAAGTGGAGCGGGACGCCCATGAGGTTCGTCTTGAAATGCGGCAGTTCGTTCATGCGCCGCTCGACGTCGCGCCAGTCGTACTCCTCGATCCAGTAGTCGACGAGCTGCCTGTGATACGCGCTGTTGTACCCATATCGCCAGTCGTCGTTCGCGAAGTCCGCGGGATAGCGAGTTCGGCGAAGCCGCTCGTTCATGTCCGCGAGGTCTTCTTCGGGAATTGAAATGGTGAACGGGTGGACCTCCCGGTCGCCCTGTGCCGCCATGCCCAGCCTCCGTAAAGTAGGGTGTATTAAATATGCGGGGTTAAAGTAACCATTCACAGGATGAAACCGAGATTGAGGCGTGTCAAGGTTCCACAGCTCGCGAGACGGCAATCGGAACGCGGCGAAGGCCACGATGCGCCGCGCCCGCTGCCGCAGACGTGGGTACATGTGCCTCAGGGCGTTGTCGTGGCGGCAGGGGCGGCGGGCGCGGGCCTGGTGGGCGGAGGAGGGCCTTCGAGAAGGAATCTCGCCGTGGCCGCGTCCGTGACGAGGGTGTCGATCCAGCCGCCGGCAGCGGCGGCCCGGATCGCTCGGTGCTTGCGTTCGCCGCCGGCCACAGCCCATCGATGCCGGGCGTTCCTGAGCTGTTCGAGGGTGATGCCTACCACGAGCTCCTCGAGCTCGGAGGCGATCGGATTTCCGTCGGCGTCGAGGAAGTGCAGGCAGACCTCACCGACGGCACCCTGCTCGCGCACTCGCTCGTATTGCTCGTCTGTGAAGAAGTTCTCCCCTGAACGCAGCTCCGGATCCATCTCCGATGGTGCGATGCCGACGAGGGCGAGGTCGACCGAGTCCAGCAGCTCGAGAGCGCCCCGCGCATAGGGATCCCGGCTGAGGAGGAGCTCCTTGATCTCGGGGCTGGGCACGACGCCGGGGGTTCGGAGAAAGACCGGCTCGCCGCCGGTAAGGCCGGCGAACTGCTGCGTCGAGCGGGCGGCGTCGTGCTGCAGCCGGGGAGGCCCGAGATCGCCGAGCGTCTCCACGACCCGCTCGCAGCGCGTGCGCAGCGGCAGCAGTGCATCGACCATGAGCCTGAGCGTCTTGCTCCAGGAGGTGAACGCCACGGTGCGGACTTCGAAGGCGAGGTCGTAGAGGAGCGAGGCCATCGCATGGGCGAGATCCTTGCTCAGCTCCGTCTCGTCGTGGCTGACGGCATCGACAACGTGAACCTCGCTGAGCCCGTACCGGGCTTCGACCTGGTCTTCGAGCTCGGCATGGATGTGCTGGGGGACGGCCACCACCGTGCGGACGATCGAGGCCTCTTCGGCCTGAGCGAGCAGTCTGGAAACCCTCGACTGGGAGATCTGCAGGCGCTTGGCGATGTCCGTCTGACGCATGCCATGCGTGTGATAGAGCCGTGCAACCTTGATCATCAGACGCTGGGCGTCGACATCCGCCATCAGTATCAGCTCCTTAGCCGCCCGTGGGGCGTATGAGGGAAAATTCTAGGCCTTTGCCAAGGCCGCGAGGTGAAGGGTGCCGGGAACCTCTTGACATCGGATGCGGGGGCCCGGAGACTCGTAAAGGTCTATCGAAATGTCCATGCACTAAACAAATATTTATTCTAGTGCATGTTCCAGCAGGAGGGAAGCCGCAATGGAGGAGCTGACCGCCCCCTTCGACCTGATCGTCGTGGGAGCAGGCATCAATGGGCTTGGGATCGCGCGGGACGCAGCGATCCGAGGACTGCGAGTCATCCTGCTGGAACAGGATGATATCTGCAGCGGCGTTTCGGCCTGGTCCGGTCGTCTGGTCCACGGTGGACTTCGCTATCTCGAGCATCGCGATTTCGCCCTCGTCCGCGAATCGCTCCGCGAACGCGAACGCCTCTTCCGTCTCGCCCCTCACCTCGTGAAGCCGCTCCGTCTGATCATGCCGATGTACGAGCATAGCCGCCGTCCGGTCTGGCTCATCAAGCTTGGGATGTTCGTCTACGACGCGCTGTCCTTCGACAAGAAGACCCAGGGCCACGAGGTCCTGGGCCGCGACGCGCTCCTGCGCCGATTCCCCGGGATTGCGCCTTCGGGCCTTCGCGGCGCCGTTGTCTTCACGGACGGCCAGGTCGAGTATGCGGAGCGGCTCTGCGTCGAGGTCGCTGTGGCCGCTGCGGGGGCTGGCGCGGTGATCCGGACCAAGGCCCGGGTCGAAGAACCCATCTTGAGCGGGGGAAGGGTCGTCGGCGTCCGCTTTCAGGACATGCTTTCCGGCACGACGCACGACGTCCGAGCGCCAATCGTCCTTAACGTGGCCGGCCCGTGGATCGACAGGGTGTTCCTCCGGGGGGTGCCTCCGCAGCCCCGCCTCAATGGCGGCACGAAGGGCAGCCACCTCGTGGTGGATCCCTTCCCGGGGGCGCCGAATGACGTCGTGTACTACGAATCCAAGAAGGACGGCCGGCTCGTTCTGGTCATTCCGTGGATGGGCCGGTATCTCATCGGGACCACCGACCTCCGGTTCGAGGAGGATCCGGGCGAGGCGCGGTGCGATGCCGATGAGATGGCCTATCTTCTCGGCGAGGTCAACGAGCTGATTCCCGAGGCGCATCTGACCCAGGACGATGTGCTGTTCACCTACTCGGGCGTCCGGCCACTGCCCTACGCGCCCGACGTCGAAGAGTGGCAGGTGCCGCGCAGCCATGTGCTCCACGACCACGCGCCCGACTTGCCGGGCCTCATCACGGTCGTGGGCGGGAAGCTGACAACCTACCGCCAACTTGCCGAGGACGCGGTCGACGACGCCTTCAAGCGCCTCGGCCGGCAGAGCCCCAAGTGCGTCACCTCGAGGCTTCCTCTCCCCGGGGCCGCCGGCTCCTCGGAGGAGGCGCGGATCTACCTCCTCGGCGAGGGCCTGTCGGAGCAGACGGTAGCACGCCTCCTCGACCTCTACGGCAGCAGGGCTCTCGATGTCTTCGCGGAGTCGGGCGGCGACGAGGAGCTCGCGGAGGTTCTCCATCCCGCGACGGGGGCGATAGGGGCAGAACTGGTCTTCGCCATGCGCCACGAGTTCGCCAAGACCCTCACCGACGTGCTCGCCCGACGCATGCTCCTGGCGTTCGAGCCCGACCATGGCACCGCCGTCGCCCAACGCGCGGCAGCGATCCTGGGCAAGCGCCACGGATGGGATGAGGAACGGCAGGCTTCCGAAGTCGCCGGCTACTTCGAGTGGCTCACGCGGCTCGCGGTCCCCGGTCAGGCAGAATCGGGGAAGGCCGACTCCCTCAAGGGCACGCGTCGATGAGCGCCCGATATGTCATGGCACTGGACGAAGGATCCACGAGTGCCCGAGCCGTGCTGGTTGACCTCGAAGGGGAGATTGTCGCCGAGGCGCGGAACCCCGTCACACCGCTGTTCCCGAAGCCCCGCTGGGTGGAGCTGGACCCGATGGCCCTGTGGCAGGCTCAGCGCCTCAGCATGGACGCCGTCATGGCGAAGGCGGGCGCGTCGTCCGATGACATCGCGGCGATCGGCATCACCACGCACCGCGAGACGTGCCTCATCTGGGACCGCAGGACGGGTGAGCCGGTGCATCCCGCCCTCATGTGGATGTCCAAGCAGACGGACGCCATCGTGGAGAGCTGGCGCCTCGACGGGCTCGATGACGAGTTCAGGAAGAGGACCGGCCTGTTCAACGACTCGTTCTTCACTGCGGCCAAGCTCGCGTGGATCCTCGAGAACGTGCCTGGAGTGCGGGAGCGCGCAGAGCGCGGGGAGCTTGCCGCCGGCACGGTCGACACGTGGCTCCTCTGGCAGCTGACCGGCGGACGCTCGCATTTCACCGACCACAGCGAAGCATCCAGGACGGCCCTCTTCTCGCTCGAGACTCTGGATTGGGACGAGAAGCTCACCGAGGCCTGCACGATCCCGCAGCGCCTCCTGCCTCCGGCCCTTCCTTCGGACTCGCGCTTCGGCGAGATGCGTCCGGCAGATGTAGGCCTTCCGGGACGCACGAGCGTTCCGGTGATGGCGATCATGGGGGACCAGCAGGCGGGCATGTTCGGCCAAGCCTGCTTCGAGGCCGGCTCGGTCAAGAACACCTACGGAACCGCCGGCGTCCTGACGGCGAACAGCGGTCAGCAACCGGCCATTCTCGACGGCCTGACCGCAAGCGTGGGCTGGACCGCGGCGGGGTCCACGGCATACGAGATCGAGGGCGTGGTGTTCCACTGCGGCCAGACCCTGCAGTGGATGCGCGAGCGCCTCGGGGTCCTCCAGCCCGACGAGGACGCGGAGACAGTCGCACGACGGGTGCCGGATTCGGGCGGCGTCTATATTGTTCCCGCCTTCGCGGGCCTCTGCGCGCCGCACTGGTCACGGGACGCGAAAGCGAGCATCGTGGGGCTCACTCTCGAGACTGGCTCCGAGCACGTGGTGCGGGCGGGCGTCGAGGCGATGGCCTATCAGACACGGGACAACATCGACGTTCTCACTGCCGCGGGCATTCCGGTCCCAGAGCTCAAGGTCGACGGCGGCGCGGCCCGCAGCGATCTGCTGTGCCAGTTCCAGGCGGACATCCTCGGCATCCCGGTGCACCGCCCGACCGAGCTCGAGCGAACGGCCCTCGGCATCGCCCATCTCGCGGGAATGGGCGTCGGCCTATGGAAGCAGGAGGACCTGTCCACAGGATGGCAGGGGGACAGGGTCTTCGAACCCACCATGACGGAGGGGAGGAGGGAAGAGCTGTACTCGGGCTGGTGCGAGGCTGTGAGGACGGTGACCGGCCGTCACTCGGCGGACATTCCCCTCAGGGGAGGGCAGGCATGACGCAGGCGGCCTTCGGAGCCGGCCCCATGGCCGTGGTCCGAGACCCCCGTCCAAGGTCCGGCATCGCGGACATGGAGCTCGTCTGGGGAAAGCTGGCTTCCCTCGCGGCCGGCGGCCCCGGAGAGCTCAATCTCGCACGGCCCGAGGCGACCGCCGCGTTCAGCCGGCGTGACTCGAGACTCAGAGGGTACGCGCGCGCCGAGGCATGGATGGACTCCCAGGGATTCTCCTCGATCATCCGTCCTGTCGGAGGCCATCTGGCGGCCTACGGCCCGGGAGACCTCGTGATCCACCTGTGGGCGCCGCACCTCGGCGCCCGCGCCCACATCCGCGAGCGATTCGGGCTTTTCGGAGACGCTCTCGCGCGGGCCCTGCGCGCCGTCGGGATCGACGCGAGGGTCGGTCCCGTGCCCGGCGAGTACTGCGCGGGGGAGTTCAGCGTCAACGACTCCGGTCGAGCAAAGCTCGCCGGCACCGGGCAGCGGATCACCAAGCATGGCTATCTGTTCAGCGCGGTGGTGATGGTCGAAGAGGCTGGACGCGCTCGCAGCACGCTGGCCGGCGCGTACAAGATGCTCGACCTCGACTTCAATCCCGAGACCGTCGGCTGCGTTGCCGACTCCGCACCAGGGACCACACTCGACAACGTCCGGGAGGCCCTCGTCGGAGAACTGTACCGCACCATTCCGCTCGGGGCGGGCTCCCCAGCCCCGCCCGTATTCTCGCAGCCACCTCGAGAGGCCCTCGCAGCGCCGATCGGAACGTCAGGAGGATCTCGTGTCCAGTGACCACCCCATGCGCCCTGCCGTCGACGCCATCCGGCGCCGCCCCCGGGCTCAGGCGCTCATCATCGGAGGCGGGATCAACGGCGTCGGCACGTTCCGCGACCTTGCACTGCAGGGGGCGGATGTCGTCTTGGTCGAGCGGGGTGACTTCTGCCAGGGAGCTTCGGGAGCCTCGTCGCACATGATCCACGGCGGCATCCGGTATCTGGAGAACGGGGAGTTCCGGCTCGTGCGCGAGTCCGTCGTCGAGCGCAACCGGCTCCTGCGCATCGCCCCGCACTATGTCAAGCCCCTCCAGACGACGATCCCGGTTTTCAGCACCTTCTCGGGACTGTTGAACGCGCCCCTGCGCTTCCTCACGCACCGCTCCGGCAAGCCGCAGGAACGGGGTGCGCTGCTCATCAAGGTCGGGCTCGCGCTCTACGATGCATTCTCCCGTCAGGGAGGGACTGTCCCGCGGCACCGGTTCGTGGGACGCAAGCGTTCCTTCGCGGAGCTTCCGAGCCTGCGCCACGATGTGAAGTACACCGCCACCTACTTCGACGCCTCGGTGCACAACCCGGAACGGCTCACTCTCGACGTCTTGCGCGACGGGCTCCAAGCCGGGGGGTCCACGGCGCGTGCGGCCAACTACTGCAGCGCCGTGGGGATGGACGACGACGGCGCCGTGCTGCTGCGCGACGAGCTCACCGGGGAGGAATTCGCCGTTCGCGCCGACGTGGTGGTGAACGCGACCGGGGCTTGGGCGGATCGGACCAATGGAGCGCTCGGCGCCTCCACGCATTTCATGGGCGGCACGAAGGGATCCCACATCGTGCTGGATTCCCCGGAGCTGCTCGCCGCGACCGGGGGGCGGGAGCTCTTCTTCGAGCACAGCGACGGGCGCATCGTGCTGATCTACCCGATCGGGGACCGCGTGCTCGTGGGAACGACCGACATCGATGCCGGCGAGGATCTCACGCCCGTCTGCACGGATGAGGAGATCGCGTATTTCTTCGGCCTCATCCGGCACGTCTTCCCCGACGTCTCGGTTGGCGAGGAGCAGATCGTCTACACCTTCGCCGGGGTCAGGCCGCTCCCGCGGCACGACGACACCGCGCCCGGCTTCGTCTCGCGGGACTACCGGATCGAGCGGACGGCGCACGGGGGAAAGCCGGTCCGGCTGAGCCTCGTGGGCGGGAAGTGGACCACCTTCCGCGCGGTCTCCGCGCACCTAGTGGACGAGGTGGTCAAGGAGCTCGGGATGGCGCGCGTCCGCAGCACCGCCGAGCTGGCCATCGGCGGCGGTGCCGGTTTCCCGCAAGGGGAGCGGGCCAGCCAGGCCTGGCTCAAGCGCCTGCTCGGCGGCGGCGTGGACGCCGCGCGGGCGAAGACTCTGTTCGAGCGCTACGGAACGCGCGCCGCCGAAGTCGTCGCCTTCCTGCGCGCTGGCGACGACGGCCTGCTCGAGAGCACGCGCGAGCTGAGCACACGCGAGCTGGCCTACATGGCGGAGCACGAGCACATCGGGCACGTAGTCGATGTGCTCGTCCGCCGGACCTCGCTCGCGTTCCGCGGCCTTGTCACAGCCGAACTCGCACGGGAGATCGCCCAGGTCCTCTCCGCGCACTTGGGCTGGGACCCCGAGCGGATCCGGGAAGAGGCAGAGGACGCCCTCCACATCCTCCAGACGGCCCACCGCATGAGGGCCGAGCCCGAAGGAGCACTCCTGTGACGCTCGCACCCGAGGGGCGCCGAATGCTGCGCATCGAGCAGCGCAATGCCGCGACGCCCGTCGAGCGCAAGCCCGACTGGATCAAGGCAAAGGTCCACATGGGCCCCGAGTTCATCCAGCTCAAGAACCAGGTGAAGAAGGAGGGGCTGCACACGGTCTGCGAGGAGGCCGGCTGCCCCAACATCTTCGAATGCTGGGAGGACAAGGAAGCGACCTTCCTCATCGGCGGCTCCGAGTGCACGCGGCGCTGCGACTTCTGCCAGATCGACACCGGCAAGCCCTCGCCGCTGGACCGCTTCGAGCCCACGAAGGTGGCCCGCTCGGTCCGGTCCATGTCTCTCCGGTACGCGACCGTGACCGGCGTCGCCCGCGACGATCTCGAGGACGAGGGGGCATGGCTCTACGCGGAGACCATCCGCAAGATCCACGAGCTCAACCCGGGCACCGGCGTCGAGATCCTCATCCCGGACTTCTCCGGCAAGCCTGAGCACATCACGGCGATCTGCGAGGCCAAGCCCGAGGTGTTCGCGCACAACGTAGAGACCGTTCCCCGCATCTTCAAGAGCATCCGGCCTGCGTTCCGCTACGAGCGCTCGCTCGATGTCATCACGCAGGGCCGAGACCAGGGCATGGTCACGAAGTCCAACCTCATCCTGGGCATCGGCGAGACCCGTGAGGAAGTCTCCCAGGCTCTGCGCGATCTGCACGAGGCCGGCTGCGACCTCATCACCATCACCCAGTACCTGCGCCCGTCGGAGCGGCATCACCCGGTGGACCGCTGGGTCAAGCCGCAGGAGTTCGTCGAGCTCTCCCAGGAGGCCGAGGAGATCGGCTTCCTGGGCGTGATGAGCGGGCCGCTCGTGCGCTCGTCCTACCGCGCGGGCCGGCTCTGGGCGACGGCGATGCGCAAGAAGGGCTGGGAGATCCCGCCGCAGCCCGCGCACATCGAGTCGTCCGGCTCCACGCGCCAGGAGGCTGCGACCCTCCTCGCCGGCCAAAGCCGCCGATCCACCAGCCCAGCCGATCATTCCAGGAGGTAATCATGACCACCGCCCTCGACAGATATGCGGATATGAAGCCCCGGTGGGACTATCCGGTCGTCATCGAGTCCCACATCAACGGCATCCGCACGAAGGAGATGAACCCGAACACGCCGATCTCCTATGAGGAGATTGCCGAGGACGCGATCCGGTGCTGGGAGGCCGGGGCCGGTGCGATCCACGCGCACAACAGCAGCTTCGACCTGCTCGGCGAGGACGCATACAAGGACTACATGCGCACATGGGACAAGGTGCTGGCGAAATACCCCGACATCACGTGGTATCCCACAACGTGCAACAATCTCCGTCTGACCGGCCACGAGCACGGCCTCGAGCACGTTCCATTCCTCTCCTCGGGTGCGAACGTGAAGATCGCCTGCGTCGATACGGGCCTCACACTGTTCGCCACGGACGCCGACGAGGAGGGATACCTTTCCGGCCCCGAGTTCGGCTTCAACTACCGACGCATTGCCAGCCAGATGAAGATGCTGCGGGAACGTGCCATGCCCATGGTCTTCGGCGTCTACGAGCCCGGGCATCTGCGGCACGCGATGCACTACGTGAATCGGGGCCTCTCCACCCCTGGCTCCATGTGGGACTTCTACCTCATCGGAGACTACGGCCTCACCGCCCTCGAACCCATCGGAACGAACGGCATGAAGCCCAGCCTGGAGAGCCTCTACTACTACCTCTGGATGATCGAGGAAGCCAAGGTCAAACACCCGTGGTACATCTCCATCTGGGGCCAAGGCGCCCTCGACGACACCCACATCCTCCGCAGGGCCATCGAACTCGGCGGCCACATCAAGACAGGACTCGAGCTCTTCTACGACCCCGACCGAAACCCGACCAACCTCGAACTCCTCCAGCAGGCACAGGAGATAGCACGAGAAGTCGGCCGCCCCATCGCAACCCAGCAAGAGGCCAAAGCCCTCTACAAAATCGCATGACCCTGGCCGGCCATCGTCGCCGCCTTGCCCGTTCCTGACAGGACGCCAGACCAAATCCCAATTTTGTCACGATCGGCTTGAGGAACTTGCGTTTGACCTTTCGGTGCCCAGGCCACGGCTCGTCGCAGACGGGCGGTGTCCACTTCGGTGCCTACGGAAGGGGCAGCCCGGATCTCGATACCGGCAGCCGGTCGGTTTCCCGAGCGATCCCAATCAGCGAGCAACTGCTGGATCGTTTAACTCTGAATTTCCATTCACCATTGCCCAGGAATCAAGGAAAGGGCAGCTCATGCTTTCTGAGATTGAAGAGGCCCTCGAGGCGCTCCGACAGGGGAAGGCGATCATCGCGGTCGACGATGAAGACCGCGAGAACGAGGGCGACATCATCATGGCCGCCCAGCATGCCACGCCGGAATGGCTCGCATGGATCATCCGCATCTCGAGCGGCTTCGTCTGCGCTCCGATGCCGAACGAGACCGCGGACTCGCTGGACCTGCCCCTCATGACCGAGGAGAACAAGGACTCCCTGCGGACGGCCTACACCATAACGGTAGATGCCGCCAACCAGACCACCACCGGAATCAGCGCCACCGACCGCTCCCGCACCCTCCGCGTCCTCGCCGATCCCTCCTCCAGCCCGGCGGACCTGATCCGACCCGGTCATGTCCTTCCACTGCGGGCGGTGGACGGCGGTGTACGGCAGCGTCGGGGGCACACCGAGGCCGCCGTGGACCTCCTCAAGCTGGCGGGTCTCCGGCCCGTCGGCGTGATCGCCGAGGTCGTTGCGGACGACGGTGAGATGATGCGGCTGCCCGGGCTGCTCGAACTCGGCCAGGAGAAGGGCATGCCCGTGATCAGCATCGCCCAGCTCGTCGACCACCTGGGAGTCGGGGACTGAGGCCGAGGCGCAGGAGACGGAAAGTCGGGGCCGCCTGTCATCCGAATTGTTCCCTCGGGGAAGGATTCTGGGTGGCGCCGGAAGTGTCCGGGAGCTGGCCTGGGGCCGGTCTCCCGCCCCGCGGGCAGGGTGCTCCCTCATCCCTGGCTCCCGTTCTCCGGGTCCGTGCCCGGCCCCTCAGCGGCGCGCCGAACGGCCTCGAGAAGGCGGTGGGAGCCGATCTCCCGCAGGACGAACTCACAGTCCACCTGGCTCTGTTGCGGAGCCTCATCGGGGTAGCTGGCAAGGAGGACGCATCCGAGCCCTGGGACCGATTCCCTGGCCTGTCGGCAGACCTCGATCCCGTGGCCGTCGGAGACCGTCGAGTCCAGGACGGCCACGCGGGGCCGGAGCCGCGGGAGGAGCCGGAGCGCTTCCCGAACCGAGGCGCCTTCGCCCACGACCTCCATGCCCTCGTGCTCGAGCAGATGCCTGATCTGGGCCCTGAGTCGCCCATAGCCGATCAGGAGGAACACCCGCAGATGCGTGGCTCCCGTCGCCTCTTCATCTCGGTCCACTTCGCACTCCCTGCTTTCGTGTGGAAATCCCCCAGGTCGAGCACAGAGCTCGAACAGCGCGCCGCACTAATCGTCCTGCCGATCCGGGCTGTGACACCGCCGGGATCACTTGTTCGATGCTCATGACGGGCAGGTCGACACTCGCGGCCGAGCTCCAGCAGCGCGGGCAGGCGCATCATCTCCCCATCCTCTGCCGCTACTTCGGCGATCACGCCGACTGGCCTCAGGCCTGCAAGGTCGAGGAGGCCGGCTTCTGTGGGGCCCGGGTGCTCCCAGATGCTGCCCCCTTCGACCGCGCGCAGCGGCACGACATGGCCCGGACGGACGAGATCTTCCGCGACCGAACTCGGGCAGGGCGAGGACTCTGAGGGTCCTCGCCCTGTGGGTGGCGCTGATCCCGGTCGTGGATCGGCCAGCCGCGTCAACCGTGACCGTGTGGGCCGTGCGGAGCGTCTCCCGCTTCTTCTCGGTCATCAACGGCAGGTCGAGCGCATCGGCGATCTCGTTGATCATCGGAGCACAGACAAGACCGCTGGTGACCCGGATCATCCACGGCAGCATTTCCGGCGGTGCGGCCTGCTCGGCGGCCGGGATCATGTCTCCCTCGTTTTCACGGCCTTCGTCGTCGACGGCGATCACGCGCCGTCCCTGCCGGAGGCCCTCTAGGGCCTCGAGCGCGCCGTCAAGATCGGACAGACCGCTCTGCTCCCGCATGGCGCCTCGTCCCTTCGCCGACATGCTGCCCTCCTCGCCCAAGGTGTTTCCCGATTGCCAGGTCGCTTAATCCGGGCGCAAGCGCCTCCCGAATTCTGCCGTCCGGCAGGGCACGACGGCCCCACGATGGACACCGGATCTCTCTCACGAACGGTGTTTGGGTTTCGGGACCACGCGGGGGGCGTCGCCGGGGTGACGTGCCGGCTATGTTCCGTAGATGAATTCCTCGGCGTGGGCGACGGCTTTCTTGAACGAGTCGTTGCGGAGGGCGACGGCGTGC
>NZ_JBKZWT010000090.1:0-13136 GCF_047759905.1 Sinomonas sp. G460-2
GCGCGACCGCGACGGTGTGCAGCTCCTCGACCGGGACGACCTCCTGCGCGCCGCGCGGCCCGACCCGTGTCACAGAATGCCGGGCGAGCCAGCCACGGATCTCGGCGGCGGCATCCTGCTGTGCGGCATCGAGCGCGGCCGACACCTCCGGGTGCAGTGCCGCCGCCATGGAGAGCGACTTCGGGGCGTTGACCACCATCTCCGCGAAGCGCGGCGATCCCCCACGGCCATCGCCCGCCCGGCGCGGGACGCCCAGCTGCTCCCCGGTGATCGGGTGCGCCCAGTCGACCCACGCGGCGTAGGCGTCCGGGGCCAGGTCACGGATCGCCGTGACGTTGCCGTCGCGGTCGAGCTGCACGAACTCGGCGACGGCAGCGTCGCCGAGGTAGTAGTCGTCGGCGCGCGAGCGATCGGATTCGACGTACCGGCGCGCGTCCGAGCCCTCCCCGCGGAACAGAGTCACCCCGCCCTTCACGCCCGCCTCCCTCACCTCTGTGAGAGACAGGTGCGCAGCGCCTACCGGCGGTAGCATGCGTCCATTCAGAAGGTCGTGCATTCAGAAGGTCGTGCGGAATAGCAAGACCTGCCCGGCGGGCGCTAGACGTCAGCGGGGTGCGATCACGACGCGCGTCCGGGATGGCTGGGCGTACAGATTTGGGCGCTTCCGGTGTTTCAGTTGTGGCACCTTTGCGTGCATTTTCATCGTGCGGGTCTTACGTGCCTAGTGCTCGCCAGCGATCTCAACGACCGACACCAGGTCAGGCGCCGAGCGGCTGTGGGTCGGCTTACGGGCGCGCGCACGGGGCTTGACATCGCTCAATGGTCCTCTCCGAAACAATTTTCTATTGACAAACTCCGGTGCCAGACCGCACTCTTGAAAGTAGATCGTCTGGCCTCGAATGGGCTGGGCGATTAGTGTTTCCGGAGTCCGTTCTTATCCAAGAATATTGGGAACGAAGAATTGCCGGATGCGTTTATCGAAGGACATAATCGCGACCGGTCTCTAGTGGCGATGATAAGCCCGAGACTAAAGCCGTTGCCCACCGTGGGCGGCGGCTTCGCTGTTTCTAGGAGGAATTTATTATGCTTGAATCCGCCAGTTCGGTCCAGCGGGTTGCCGTTCTTGTCGACTACGAGAACATGAACCGGCGTGCGAGGTCTCTCTTCGGAGGGTCAGGTCCACGGGACATCCCGCCCCGTCTGCTCGCCGAGACAGTGATCGCAAGGCGCACCAACAAGGGCTTCAGGTGCGAGCTAGTCAAGGTCCTCGTGTTTCGGGGCCGGCCCGGTGAAGGCCAGCCCGGGCGCGCACGATTCTGTGTCCGGGACGCAGAGTGGAAGAAGGATCCCCTGATCGAAACCCATTACATCGAACTCCACTACAGCCGCGGCACCGCGAGGGAGAAGGGAGTCGACGTCGCCCTGGCCCTGGGCGCGGCCCGAGTGGCTTCATCCGGCGAAATCGACGTCGTGGTCATCGCGTCGGAGGACAGTGATCTGGCTCCGGCCGTGGCTCACACCAAGACCGGTGGCGTTCGCGTGGAGACGGTTGTCTGGGACAACCTGCAGGGAAGCGCCAAGGGCGCATTGAAGCGCGCTTGGGAACAGCAGCCTCGAGGTCTCGCTGGCGGCACTGGACAGAACCCACGGCACGGAAGCGGCCTTGAAGATTTGCACCAAACTCGTCGACACCTACATTGGGCCGAACCGGGCCGCAGGTGCGGGCCGTCGAAGCGACTGGGAGTTCTTCTCTCCCTTGGGGCTTGGGGACCCGGACGAGGAGGTCCTTGCAGGTTCCGAGGCGAAGGAGACCATCCTCGCCGCGTGGAGAGCCGCGCTCAATTTGTCGCATGAACCCGGTGATGCTGCTGCTTGAGGGGTCTCCGCGCCAATAGCCTATTTTGCCCCCGCGGTGGCCGCCGACGAGCGCTCAGACACAGGGGGTCCTTCCGTGGAAGTAAGCGAGACGAGTGGCTGGGCAAGTCGGCGTCAGGGGGATCCCGCCAGGTGGTCAATGGAGTTTCTTGACTCCTCAAAGGCTCACGCCATTTAATCTAGGGCATGTTCGGGTCTCGTCTCTCACAAGCGGAGAAGCTTGAAGTCCGTCTAATGCTGGTCGGGTTTACCCGCTGGCAGGCACACTGTCTAGCGCAAGCATCCTGCCTCCCACGATCGGGGCGTGACCCAAACGTGCCCCGGACGCTGTTTCCGGACGCTAACCACAAAAAGACCTACCAATTAGTCAACGGCATATACCGTGACCTCATGACACTGAGCGACGAGGCTCGAGAGAATGAAATCGCAAAGTTCACCCGCTCTCAAACGATCACGGCCGTGTTCGGTCGATTGCCCCCTCAGCCAAAGGCGGCGAACCAACTCCCCCGCTAACCTCGGCACCGTCCTCAAAGGCCGCACATACCCACCCGACGGCACCCCAGCACTTGTGTTACCCGTTTACCGCGATCCGTCCGATGGAGGATCCTCGAACGCTCGTGGGGTGCAGTATCTGACTACCATTCACTATGGGCAGGAGAAACTTCCTCATTGAAGGAGGTTCCGGAACTGGGAAGACCTCTGTGTGCGAGGAGTTGGCAAGGCGCGGTTACCACGTCGTTGACGGCGATCGCGAACTGGCGTACAAGGGTGATCCGGAGACCGGGGCGCCGATGGAGGAGGTCACTGGTCTTGACGTTCACGATCACCACCTTTGGCGGGTCGACAAAGTGAAGGCGCTCGTCGCAGATCAGCGCGAGGCGGTGACGTTCTTCTGTGGGGGATCGCGAAACTTCGCGAAGTTTATTGATCTGTTCAACGGCGTGTTCGTGCTCGAGATCGACATCGAAACCTTGGTTCGCCGGCTCGACGACCGGGGCGAGGACGAGTGGGGAGGACAGCGCCGGCACGCGGAACGGGACCTCATAATCCGGTTGCATCGCATGAAGGCGGACATTCCGCGAGGTGGCATCGCCATCGACGCCACTGCTCCGCTCGCGCGTGTTGTCGACGAGATCCTTACCCTGAGTGGAGCAGTAGGAGACCCCGCCCGTTAGCCGATCCGTCACCGGACGCTGTGATGCGGCAACATGGCTCGATGGCCAAAGTTCATCTCAGTGGACAACTTGTGTGCCGCGACAACGACGACGTTTCTGTCGTCGTCGAGCATCTTGCCCGGCGCATCGTGCTGACGCGTGCCGAAGTTGGCTGCGTTTCATTCTGCGTGACCCCACTGACGACCCATTGGTGTGGCAGGTTGACGACGAATTGTTCCGCGATGCTGGCTGGGGCATTCAGAGCCCACCAGGACCGAGTCGCGGGCAGTGAATGAGGACGCGTCACCGCCGGGATCGAGCGCCGTTACACGATCGATGGGCTCTGATTCGGGATTCGATCCCAGTTGCCCCACTGCGATGATTGGGGCCGTGGCTGTGTCGTCAGTCCGCTCGAGAGGTGCCGCGCAGCCGATGTCCCACGGTGCGTGTTGGAGATGCCAGACTAAGGCGTGGAGTTCCGGCAGGTATCGTCCGAAGACTGGCAGCTGTACCGCGCCGTACGCAGGCGCGCGCTATGCGAAGATCCCCGGGCATTCACCGCCACCCTCTCCGAATGGTCGGCGAAGGCGACACGGAGCAACGATGGCGTTCACTGCTCGAAACGTCGACTGCCCTCAATCTGGTTGCTCTCGTTGACGGATGCCCGGTTGGCACGGCCAGCGGGGTACCGGGCAATGTGCCGTCGTCGGTGGGGCTCGTCGCGATGTGGGTTGCCCGGAGGCGCGCGGACTAGGCGTCGCCCAAGAACTGATCGCCGCGATCGAGGCATGGGCGGCGAGGCTGCGAGCGAGTTCGCTTCGGCTCTTGGTTATGTCGGACAACTCCGCCGCGATCGGACTGTACAGGAAGACAGGCTTTGTGTTCGACGGCGAGGGGCCGCGGCCGTTCCGTCTCGATGCCCCCCGGCGAACGCTGATGATGACCAAAGCGATCGCTCCGGCCGAACGGGACTGACCGGGAAAGGCCAAACGTCACCCGCGGGTCGCTGGTGGCCCTACCCCGCGGAGTCTGCGATCCCTAGGGAGTTCGAGAGTGTCGGCGCTCGTGAGGGGCGTCTTCGCCGCCCGGTCAGCACATTGGCCCCAGGCTCTGGTCCATGAACCGCTCCGAGGATCCGAACCCGGCGCGCGCATACGCCGTGACGGCCCGTTCGCTGCTGTGCACCGTGATCCTCTCAGCCCCGAGGTCTCCGGCGGCCCCAACAGCCGAATCGATCAATTGTGTACCGACACCCCGATTGCGCGCCGCAAGTGCCACGTACAGGCACTGCAGCTCGGCCGAGACTCGGCCCATGCGCCCTGGCGTCGGCACCCGGTCGACTGAGACAGGAAGTCCTGAGATCCACCCCAGCGATTCCCCGGAAGGTTCAGAAGTCAAGCGGGATAGGGCGAGTGCTGGGCGGGCTGTCCGGTCAAAGGATCCTTCACCGGACCAATCGAGCTCGTCGCGGTGCGGTTTCGGTGGGCAGCCGTACGATGCGCGTGGTTCAGCCGCGGCCGGTGGCCAACCTGAACATCTCCGTCTCCACTTGTACAGGCGTGCGGTCGTACCGGTCGCCCCAGCCCTTCAGCAACTCGAGGTACGCCGAGTAGGCCTTCGTGGAGCCTGATCTGAACCAGATGCCCGCTTCGTGGCCCAACCACTTGATGATCTGGTCGTCCAGGATCGGCGCCGCGCTTGCACCTTCGACCCCGGACGCCGCCGAGGCGAAGTAGAGCCATTTCGTGAAGTACGAAGAACCGAAATGCTTGATGCGAGCATCAGTGTTCATCTCGCGGAAGCCCCTGACAGCACCAAGGCCGCGAACCGCCCTCGGACCTCGTTGAAGTCGGTCCGCAACGGAGGGGTCTACAGGAATGGACGCCACCTCATCGCCGGGGCCCTTTACGCCCGTGAGAATCCATCGAGTTCGGACGGCGCCCCGTCCGCCTTTGTCACCCCATCCCCACACCATCGTTGCGACAAACCCGGGCAGCACCCGTCCGGCCTCAATTTCAGCCGAAACGGTTTCCGCCACGAACTGCCGGTCAATGCGTTCGGGAAGAGCATCGAGCATGTTCAGAACGTCGGGCAGATCGTGCATCCGCTCCGTCCAAGGGTTGCGAGACCAACGGAACGATTCCTGAGGCCGATAAGGAGCCGAAAGCGCATTCGCCAGCGCTTCGGGCACAGTCGTAGTCATAGAGCGAATGATGGCCGAAGCCCATGACATTTCAGTCGTGGCTCGCTCGGCACAGGCGTGCTGGCTGCCTTACCGCGCGGATTCCTTCTCCTGCCCGGAGTTCGTGTCTCGAAACCTCTGTGTCTCGGAACGCATGGGATGCAGGACGTGAAAAGTCCGGGAATGTGCCACCGAGTGGTCACAGAGCACCGCCAACGAGCGATCAAATCCACACTCTCCCTGGCGACGTCGTGCCGTTCCTGCCAAAGGATCCATTGCCGGGCGTCCGACTCGTGAAGGGCTCTACTCTGTATCTGAGCACGAAGGCGAGGTGGCCATGGTCCAGGGTGAGCCGCTTCTCGGACTCGACGTCGCCTCAACGTCTGTGCTCTTCCTCGCGATCCTCACCGTGCACGTCGCCGCTGCTTCCGTAGCGATCGTCTCCGGAATAGTGGCGATGGTCGCCCGTAAGGGGTCGGGGCGTCACAGCCGCGCCGGCCATTGGTATCTGATCGGGATCCTGGTGGTCTTCGCAACGGCGTGCGCCCTCGCAGCCTTCCGTTGGCCGGAAGATCTGCCCCTGGTTGTCATCGGCGGAATCGGCGCAGCATCAGCTGTCTACGGCTTCGCGTTCCGACGCCTGCGCCGACCGGGAGACATTCCGCATATCCTCGCGATGGGCATCTCCTATATCGCCATGCTCACGGCGTTCTACGTGGACAACGGCCCTCAGCTACCGGTATGGAACCTCCTTCCACCTCTGGCCTTCTGGGTCATCCCGGCGATCGTCGGGGCTCCGATCATCGGCCGGGCCATCTGGAAGCGCAGACATCCTCATCACCGGCGGCCCCTGCCCGAGGACCGAGTTCAACAGGAGCGCCCGTAAAAGGACCCTCCACCGTACGGGGCTCTATCCGGTCAGTGCTCGTCTGAAGGCTTGGCAGCTCTGAAGGAGATCCCGCGCTGCGCGGCACCTGGATCTTGTAGACCTGTATCGATCATCAGCTGCGGCTATTGAACACGGGGTGAGGCGGGGTCGAGAGGGGTCTCGAAGGTCTGCACGTAGTCGATGGCGGCCTGCAGGGCGTCTCTGAGCGGGGCCGTGTTCCGCTGGACCTGGGAGAGGAGCATGCCGCCCTGAAACGCAGAGAGCAGCAGATTGGCCAGGCGGGCGGGGTCGGCGTCGGCGCTGATGCGGCCGAGCTCCTGCATGTGCTTGAGACCGTCGCGGAAGATGCCCCGCCACTGGTCGAACGCCTTCGCGAGCTCGTCGTGGACGTCGAGGTCGGTCTTGATGATCTCGCTCGCGAGGGAGCCGAGGGTGCAGCCTTCCTGATGGGCGCGCTCGAAGCCGACGTAGAAGTCCGCCCACTCCCGGAGCGCGTCCAGGCTGTCGAAGCTGGCGAACCGCTCGCTGCGATGGAACGAGAGGACCCGCTCGGCACGCCATTCGATGACGGCCAGGACGAGGCTCTCCTTGGTCGGGAAGTAGTGGTTGAGCTGGGACCCGCTGACGCCGGCTGACCGTCGGAGCTGCTCGTTGTTCGTCGCGTGGACGCCCTTGGTGTAGATGAGCTCGGCAGCGTGCTCCAGGATCCGCTCGCGCGTCGCCTGCCCCTTGTCGGTGAGCTTCCGAGGCTCCCGGATCCCCGCATTGGCTTTCATGCTTCCAAGCATAGACCAAAAGTGGGCTTGACAGCCCACTTTCTTGGGTGTTCACTGGAGCAACTGGGCTAGCAAGCCCAGAAAATGGATCCATGGGCAGAGACCAGGTTTCGGCAGCCACCGTCATTCCCGGCTATGCCTTGACAGCGAAAGGGCCAAACGTCCAAGTTGCTTGTCAGAGGACCATCTGGTTCGTCAGAAGGACGTCATCTCGACCCACATTTACGGAACGGGCGCGATGCCGTAAACAGGAACAAGATAGCTGGGGTCTCCGAGTCACCCACCCCGGGATCCTGGTGGCCTCCGTACGGCTTGTTGGATAGGTCACCGTCGATGATCGGGCCGCCTTATCCACCGCGGCGTGACTTGAAATGAGACCGAAAAATGGCTGAGATCAAGAGGGAATTCCTCGTCGGATACGACTACGGGATGGCCGGGCTGTGGGGCATCATGCAAGCCCGATCTGAAGACGAGATCCATGCGCTCTATCCCGAACTCCAGATCGCTGCGGAGCGCCCCCGTTGGATGACAGATGAGATCTATGCCCGACTTCACGACATCGAGTGTCACGACATCGATGGCGTGCCTTGGGGAATGATCAGCGCCGTAATTGCGGACAGGCATCGCTGACGAAGCACCTAGACCCCGATTCCGGGAGGTCCGAGCGAATTCGACCCACTCATGACTTGTCCCGGTGGTGGATCGTCCTGCGGTATGAGCCCCTTCTGCCTCTGGTGTTCAGACCCCAAGTAGGATCGGCGAGAAGCCCTCGCATTCCATCATGTCCTCCACGGTGCCGTACCCACGGTGGTCGGCCGCGGCGAGGCAGATAAGGGCGCACGTGCGCGCGTCCGCTCCGGCGTCGTGGTGCTGGAAGTCGCCGAGTCCGAGGTAGGCGGCGACCGTGTTCAGCTTGTGGTTGGGCGAGTCCGGGAACACGCGCTGGGCGAGGCGGACGGTGCACTGGAAGTCCATCCGAGGCAGCCACAGCCCAGCAGCCTCGCTGGCCGCGGTCATGACACTCGCGTCGAAAGGCGCGTTGTGCGCGACCACCATGTCGCGGTCGAGGAAGTCGAGGATCCGCTCCAGCGCATCCTCCCAGTGTGGGGCGCCTGCGGCGTCGAGCATGTCGGGAGTGATTCCGTGGACAGCGATGTTGCCGAGGTGGAAGCGCCCGAGGCTCGGATGCGGCCGGATGAGGAAGGCCTCCTCGGTGACGATTTCGCCGTCCCGCACGCGGGTCATGCCCACGGAGCAGGCCGAGCCCCTGCGGCCGTTGGCGGTCTCGAAGTCGATGGCGCAGAAGTCGAGCGACACGGTGACTCCTCTTCGGCTCGGCGGTAATGGCGGCTCCGCCGACGTTACCGCTGAGGGCGGATGGTTCCGGGATGGGCCCAATACTGTCGTCATGCCTGTTGCCACTCGCACCCGTCAGTCTGCTGGCCGGGGAGGGGCTTCAGCCCATACGTGACACAGCGCCTGAGCGCTTTGTCAACAGCCCTTTCGGCGATCCTTGACCGGACGCTGTTCAGACCGATTGCCCAATTGATCCGCTCCTTCGCGGCTCCCATGCCTACCGGCGTTCACGTATTCTCTGCGGCAGCAGCATCACCTTCCGGAACCACGCCGTACCAGGGAAGGAGCAGAGTGACGTTCCCGAAGAACGCCAGGGGCGAAACCTACGGCTCAGGGGCCGTTTCGAAAGCGGGAGACGAACCCGACCTCATCGCCGCCATCGCCGACGACAACAGGACCCGGGGATACGTGCGGAAGACTGATATGGCATCCCGGGCCCAACCGAAGAATCCAGAAGAGGTCAGGGCGCGCGCCGTATCCGGTAAGACCGGCAGGGTCGGCGATAAGGAAGTTCCCCTCTATGCCCAAGACGGGGTGACCGTCGTGGGATCCTTCACCGTCAAGGGCTGGAGCGTGCAGGCGTCGATCCCTACTAAGAAATAGGAAGGTTCGCTACCCACCAAATGGCTCGTCCCGGCCAAACGACCCCACGAAAGTGTCCGGTCGAGGATCCCTCATGGGGACAGTCGGAGCCAGCCCAGGCTGCGTCGAATTCAGTCGATCGACGGGCGTGCCAAACGATGGTCTCAGGGCGCAATATGAAGCAGTCCGGTAAAGCCAAGCACGAACAGGACCACACCGACGGCCACCGCAGCGACATGGGGAAGGAAGACGTGCGGCCATATCCACGTGGTCCGTATGTCCGCCTTCACATCACCCTCGGTGCGCCTGAGGGGTCTAGCCCCCACCCCCTTCGCAGCTTGGTCCCAGTCCCAGTCTGTTCGCGGAGCGGACGCCACAGTCCCGTCAGGCAACTGCACCTGATTGAGCGAGTACATCGCTACTTCAATTTCCCGCATGCGCACGTAGTACCGCAGCTGATGCCCCTTCATGAGCGCCTCGATAGTCCAAAACGCGGCAGCCGAGAGGGCGCCGAGGCCGAAGAGCGCCCAATGGCCATACTGGAAACCGAGCCCGAGACCGGCCAAAGACAGCGTGACCGACCAACCCTTCACGGTCATCAGACGGCCATCCACATCGGACATCGTCCGAATCAACGCTTGGTATTCCGCTGAAAGATCCTGGCGGAGCTTGTCGGGGTCGGCCAGGGGAAGGACTGGTGGCACTTGCACCTGTAGCGGCTGCGACGAGGTCATGGCTTTCGTCTCCTGAATTCGGTAGGACAGGCGAAGAGCGCCCAAAGTGGGGTTCAGGGGAGGTATAACGCGCGGGTGCACACCTTCGAGTTTGGGGGCACACTCGGAGCGAACAGACAAACGCCGCCCGGTAAGGGGATCTCTGATCACAGCCCGTAACGGTCCCTCGAATGCCGCTGTTGGCGGCGCGCGAGTCAGGGCGACCCTGGCACCCCCTTCTCGGCCTTTGCTCTGGTCATGATCGAAACCAATTCTCGCGATATACCCCATTCCATAACGGGGTCATACATTCCGTAGCCTGGTTGAGGGTTTGCCTCCAAGCACCAATAAATTCCGTCCGATGAAACTTTGAAATCCCAGCCGGCAAAAGTAAGACCCATTCTGCGGGTGGCCGCTACGACCTGTTCGCTAAGATCGATAGGGAGTAGCCACCGGGACAATTTCGGCTTCACCCCCTTCGCTCGATAATCAACCGATCGAGAATCGATCATCGTTGACAGGACGACATCGCCTAGTACGTGCACGCGCACGTCGACACCCTCGATGCGGCGCTGCACGTGGAGCGGACCCTGCTGGACCACGAATCCATTCAGATCGTCAGCCGTGACTGCGACTGTGTCGCCCCTCGTCCCCGACAAGGACTTGAGGATGCAACTGAAACTTGAGACAAACTCCCGCAGCGTCCGTGGATCCGCCGAGGTGACGGAGTCAGGAACACGAAATCCCAAACCCGCCAAGAAGGCTTCATGTAAGGGCTTCGCTGAATTGTGGACACCAGCCATTGGCCTATTTATTACCAAAATATCCGCTGTTTGCAACCAGGCTCGCACTGCGCTCATCATTCCGAACCAACGTGATCGAGACGGGGTCTCCTGCTGGGACCATGTCAGGTCTATTGGCCGTGCGTAAACCGCGTCGTATTCCAACATGTTCCACTCGCATCCGTCGACGTTTATTAGAGACGATTGCCCGTCGCCGATATGGATATTCCAACTTCCGACGGCCGCGACTTCACGGAGATTGATTGCGTCGACTTCAACGCCTTCGCGTCGACAGAATTTTAAGAAATGAACGATTGTAGGATCACAATCGAGCCCGATGGCCAACAACCTAGTCATGACATCAAAAGATCGACTAGTGCCGAACTAACGAGCCCCAATTGATCACCGACGACCGCTGCGGTTGGCCTACCGCTAACACGAGCCAGCTTTACCTCGCTAGATACCATGGATTTGCGCCAGTGAATCACGCAGAAATTCAAATCGAGCGCCTTAGCCACTTCGATGCTTGTCTCTCGAATATGTTGAGCTTTATCCGCAGTTTCACGGCGAACCCAAGCTCGGTCTCCAACCACAAGCACCTGTTGAAATATCCATCCATCTGGCATTCTGCTCCGATAGCGAGTCGCTGTGTGGGATTTATCCCCGTTGGCTGGACCGACAGACAACTCTTCGCCCTCGTAGCGTGATGGATCCGGAATTTGAGCACTTGAATAATGCTCCTCCAGCAGCAGTTCGTGATCAACCAATCGGGATGAATGTAGGCGCTTCATGAGGTGTCGCGGTGGGTAGTCGGTGATTCCAGATGTGGTCGGCCTGTTGATGACCGGAGAAGTCATTAAGGCGGTGGTCGACCAACGTTGGGCAAACAATTCTCCGCGAACGAACTTCGATACCTCGCCACTAGTCTCTCGCTGATTACGAATGAACAGTGGCAAATCAGGTGAAACTTCTGTGGTTGCGCCCACATTCCTAACGGTGAGTTGTCTCGTATAACAGAACTGTTCAGCCCATACGGGGCACAGACCACGCTCTAGAGATACTTTGCAAACCTGTTGAACCAGAACGTCATCCGCGTCACCGATTAGAACTAGATCAGCTGATTTCAAAGAGCTTGAGAGCTCGGCATCGAGCACTATTTGGTTAGAGGACGTCATCGCTCGGACCAGGCTCATGGCGACTTCCGTCTGTCCAATCCCCTAGAGCGGCACCTTCGTCGTCGCCCCCTCCTTGCCGGTGTCTTCGGGTTCGTCCTTTGTTTTTTCTAGGTCGCCCTCCTTCCCGGTATCTTCGCTTTCCTCCTTCCCGGTGCCTTCGCTTTCCTCCTTCCCGGTATCTTCGCTTTCCTCCTTCCCGGTGTTGTCGTGAGTATCTTTATCTATCTCCCGCTTATTGTCATCTATGTCTTCCTTCATGCCTTTGTCGAGGAGTGGATCTTTCATTGCAGGCGTTGGCTCTTCGACTGCATCTGCAAATGATCTGAGCGGTTGGCTCGCCATTTTGTCCTGTAGGTCCTTTTGCGTCCCGGCCCTGATAGGAAGATTATCGGCCGCATTCTGGGCAGACTCTTCCGGATCAAGGCGATCAGGTGTCTCGCTCAACGGTATCTCCTCTTTCCATCGATTCGTGCTAAGTGCAATCGAGGGGCAGCTTTTAGCCCACTACAGTGAAAGCCCCGAGACAAGCGGGAGCCTTCCCCGTACTGACTCATGATGCGCTTCAATGTCCCATGTGACAAGAGTTGCACGAGGCTGTAAAGTAAGAGTAAATTTTCAATATATGTTATTTACCGGTGTCATGCCGAAGCTTGATGGTGCGAAACCGCCGAACTTGAGCCGGACTCCTACGGGGGCCGGGCTGGCAGTCGATGTCCGGGCCGAACAGCACCCCCTCGATCGCGGAGATCGATGGCGGCGAAGACGAGCATGAAGATATCCACGGCATATCGAAGACCGTGAAGGTCAGCGGACAGTCGGAGGACGGCTGGGGTGCGAGGCGCCAAGGCGGCTCCTTCGGTTGATGCGGGAGGTGGTCTCTGGGGCTGGCCTGATGGTCGGCCCACCAGGTCGTCCTATGCGTCGAGGTCAGAGACGGCCGCGCGCCGCAATCGGTCGTTACTGACGCACTGAAGCCACGGAGCCCGACACGTGTGAACCGCGGCCTAAAAGGTGCGGTTCTGTGCTCGCTAGGTGGCGGCCCGACGGCCGTTTGGGGATCCTTCTCCGTGCATGGATGCAGCTTTCCGCCTGTGACGCCGCTATTCGCACCCGATAGGGCACACTATGCACGTGGGGACACATGACGCAGCGGCCGGTCTGCCGGCTCTCGGGTGGGTGTTTACAGGGTTGCTCCTGCTGATCACACTGATCAATCAGGCTGCGGGCAACGGCATGATCCCACCGAACAGTACCGTCGGAATTCGCATCCCGCCGCTACAGCGGAGCGAGGCTGCGTGGACGGCAGGTCATACAGCAGGGGTCAAGCCCGCGGTGATCGCCTTCTGCATAGCCGCGGTCTGCAGCATCATCGGCCTGTTCGCCCCCATCGCGTATTGGGGATCGATCGCGGCGTTCGTTGGAGGGCTTACCTGGGTTATCGCGTCAGCCGTCCGAGCCGCGAATTCAGCCTAAGCCGGGCCGTCACCGTTCACCGACCGGCTAATGAGACGCCTGAGACCGCCATTTAGCGATCCTTCACCGGACGCTTTCCCCTGATCCCGGCGCGCGAGACACACGGGAAGTTTCTGACAACGAGTCTGGATTGAAATCTGTCCTCCCAGCCCCCGTTGGACCTAGCCTTCCTTGCATGG
>NZ_JBKZWT010000091.1:0-12937 GCF_047759905.1 Sinomonas sp. G460-2
CGCCGCGCGCCACGCGCACGTGCCCGAGGTCGCCCGCGGTGCCGTCAGCGCCGCGCTGGAGCTGGCCGCTGCTGATGATGCCCGAGCCGATGCCGGTTGCGACCTTGATGAACAGCAGATCGTCGACGCCGGGCCAGTACCCGGCACGCTCGCCGAGCGCCATGATGTTCACGTCGTTGTCCACGAGCACGGGCACGGGGAGCGCCCGCTGCACGAAGCCGACCACGTCGAAGCCGTCCCATCCGGGCATGATCGGCGGCTTCACGGGCCGGCCGGTCGCGTGCTCGACGGGCCCCGGAAGCCCGATCCCCACGCCGGCCAGGAGCATCTCGGGCTGGTGCACCTCGCCGAGGAGGCGCCTCCCCGACTCGATGACGTAGCCGAGTACGGCCTCGGGGCCCGATGCGACGGGAAGCGCGCTTCGCTCCTCCGCGAGCACGTCGCCGTTGAGGTCGGTGAGTGCCACGCGCACGTGGCTCGCGCCGACGTCGACCGCGAGGACCGCGCGCGCCTGCGCGTGGAAGGCAAAGCGCGACGGCGGGCGGCCGCCGCTCGAGAGGGCCTCGCCCACGGAGACGACGAGCCCGGAATTCAGCAGGAGATCGACCTTGCCCGCGACGGTGGACCGGGCAAGGCCGGTGGTCATGGCGAGTTGTGCACGGGTCCACGGCTTTCCGTCGCGCAGCAGTTGGAACAGGTCGCCGGCGCGATAGACCGCAGCGGCGGTGCCCAGCTCGCCGGGGGCGGTCTCAACGAGCGTGCGTGCCCCGTTGCGTCGGTCATCAGCCATGGAGGATAGTGTCGCACAGGGGGTTCCGCAATTCCACGACCCAAAAGTATGATGACGGCTTTCCAACTTTTGCTTGCACGCCGTCAAAAGTCCCTCTACGCTGCCGAGTAAGGCAGCTCACGGGCGTCGAGGCCCGTCCGCCCCGCCCGAGGCAAAGAACCCGCTCACACCCGACGAGAGGACCCTGTTCCCCATGGCCTATTCGGTCCAGCTCTACACCGTCCGCGATGCGATCGAGGCGGACCTGCCGGGCGCCGTCCGGCGGCTCGCCGAAATCGGCTACACCCAGGTCGAGCCGTACAAGTTCGCCGAGCGCGCCGGGGAGTTCGCCGCGGCGTTCGCCGAGAACGGCATCACGGCGCCCACGGGCCACGCTCCGCTCCTGTCCGCGGACCAGGACGAGATCTTCGCGGCCGCGAAGCGCCTGGGCATCGGCACCGTGATCGATCCCTACCTCCCGGCCGAGCACTGGCAGGACGCCGAGACCATCCGCGACACCGCCGCCCGGCTCAACGCGGCCGCGAAGAAGGGCGCCGAGTACGGCATCCGCGTGGGCTACCACAACCACAACTGGGAGCTGGAGTCGAACGTCGAGGGCACCACCGCGCTCGAGTACTTCGCCTCCCTGCTCGACCCCGAGCTCGTCCTCGAGGTCGACACATACTGGGCAGCCCAGGGCGGCGTGGACCCTGCGGCGCTGCTCGAGCGGCTCGGCGAGCGGGTCGTGGCGATCCACATCAAGGACGGCCCCCTCAACGGGGACCGCTTCGCGCAGGTCCCCGCGGGCCAGGGCGAGGTCGACGTGTGGGGCGTCATCGGCGCCGCGAAGCACCTTGAGGTCGGCGTCGTCGAGTTCGACGAGTACGCGGGCGATATCTTCGACGGCGTCGCCGCGTCCCTGCGCTACCTCGAGGCCGGCGCCGCCGGTTCTTCTGCTGCGCCGGCCGCTGCCCTTTCGGCGGAAGAGGCCGCCAAGTGAGCCGCGGACCGGTCGGCATCGCCGTCATCGGCGCGGGCGTCATCAGCAAGCAGTATCTGGACAACCTCACCAAGTTCCCGGACGTGAAGGTCCACGTCATCGCGGACCTGTTCCCCGAGGCGGCGAAGGCCCGCGCCGAGGAGTACGGGATCGCCGAGCACGGCACCCCGGAGCTCGCGTTCGGGCACCCCGACGTCGAGATCATCGTGAACCTCACGATCCCGGCCGCGCACGTCGAGGTCGCCACGACGGCCGTGCGCGCGGGCAAGCACGTGTGGAGCGAGAAGCCCTTCTCGCTCGACCGCGAGAGCGGCCTCTCCCTGTTGGAAGAAGCAGCCGACGCCGGGCTGCGGCTTGGGTGCGCCCCCGACACCTTCCTCGGGGCTGGCCTGCAGACGGCCCGGCGGGTGATCGAGCGCGGAGACATCGGCGTCCCGCTCACCGCCCAGACGGTGTTCCAGACTCCTGGTCCGGAGTCGTGGCACCCGAACCCCGCCTTCCTGTTCCAGCCGGGCGCCGGGCCGCTGTTCGACATGGGCCCGTACTACCTCACGGCCCTCGTGCAGACCTTCGGCAGCGTGCGCCGGGTCGCCGCGCTCGGCTCGAAGGCCAAGGCCACGCGGGTCATCGGGTCAGGGCCCAAGGCTGGCGAGAAGTTCGAGGTCGAGGTGCCCACGCATGTGAGCGCGATGGCGCAGTTCGACGGCGGAGCGTCCTCGCACAGCATCTTCAGCTTCGAGTCGCCGCGGATGCGCATGGGCTTCGTCGAGATCACCGGCACGGAGGCCACGCTCTCCCTCCCGGATCCGAACTACTTCGACGGGAACCTCGAGATCTGCAAGTCCGGCGAGAAGGAGTGGACCAAGGTCCCCACGACCGGCCCCGCGAACGGCCGCGGCATGGGCGTGCTCGACATGGCCCGCTCGATCCGCGCCGGCGAGCCCCACCGCGCCACGGGCCAGCTCGCCTACCACGTGCTCGACACCATGGTGGCGATCTCCGAGTCGATCGACTCTGGTGCGTTCACCGACGTCGCCAGCTCGGCGCCGTCGTCCGCTCCCATCCCCGAAGACTGGGCGCCGGAAGAAGCGACGCTTGATGGGGTGCTCGCATGAGCCGTCCGCTCGGTGTCGCCGCGGTCGGGTACGCGTTCATGGGCAAGGCGCATTCGCAGGCGTGGCGGAATGTGGCCGCGTACTTCGAGGTGCCGGCCGTCGAGCAGCGCGTTCTCGTGGGCCGGGACGCTGAGCAGGTCGCGGAGGCGGCGGCTAGGTATGGGTGGGCGGAGTCGGCGACGGACTGGCGCGAGGTGATCGGCCGGGATGATGTGGACATCGTGGACATCTGCGCTCCGGGGTGGCTGCACGCGGAGATCGCGGTCGCGGCGCTGGCGGCGGGCAAGCACGTGCTCGTGGAGAAGCCGCTCGCGAACACCCTGGCGGAGTCCGAGCGGATGGTCGCTGCGGCCCGGGATGCCCGTGCGCGCGGGGTGCAGTCGATGGTCGGGTTCAACTACCGGCGCGTGCCCGCCCTGGCGTACGCGCGGCAGCTCATCGCGGAGGGGCGGCTGGGGGCGGTGCGGGAGGTCCGCGCGTCGTATCTTCAGGACTGGCTCGCGGACTCGGAGTCGCCCATGACGTGGCGGCTGCGGAAGGAGACCGCGGGGTCGGGGGCGCTCGGGGACATTGCCTCGCACGCGATCGACCAGGTCCAGTTCCTACTCTCCGACGCGGTGACCGAGGCCTCGGGCCGGCTGCACACCTTCGTGGGGAGCCGGCCTGGGCCGTCGGGGGTCGAGGAGGTGACGGTCGATGACGCGGCGTGGGCCACGCTCGTGCTCTCCGGCGGGGCGGTTGCCTCGGTGGAGGCCTCGCGGGTTGCGCTGGGGCGGAAGAACTCGCTGCGGATCGAGGTGTACGGGTCCGCGGGCTCGCTCGCGTTCGACCTCGAGCGGCTCAACGAGCTCGAGTTCCTCGACGCGTCCGGGCCCGTGGCGGAGCAGGGGTTCCGGCGGATCGTCGTGACCGAGCCCGAGCACCCGTACCTTGAGGCGTGGTGGCCGCAGGGGCACGTGATCGGGTGGGAGCACACCTTCACGCACCAGATCCGCGACTTCCTGATCGCGATCCGCGACGGCGCCCCGCCCTCGCCCTCGTTCGAGGAGGGCCTGCAGGTCCAGCGCGTCCTGGCCGCGATCGAGGAATCCGCGGCCGCAAAGTCCGCCACCGTCCACCTCTAGCCCACTCCACCGCCGTCACGGTGGTGTCCCTTCCTGCCCAGATAGGACCCCGAAACTCGGGCCGCCCCGGCGCGTCGGCCGCCGGCTCGCCGGAGCAAGAACCCCTAACTGAGCGCGAACGGACAGGCCCGCGAACCGAAACGAACCAAGGAGAGGAATTCTCATGTCCCGCCCGTTTACCTTGTTCACTGGCCAGTGGGCCGATCTGACTCTTGAGGAGGTGGCCCGGTATGCCTCGGGGTGGGGGTATGACGGGCTGGAGATTGCGGTGTCGGGGGAGCACCTGGACGCGTGGCGGTGGGACGACGCAGCGTACATCGCGGAGCGGCTGGGCATCCTGGAGAAGTACGGCCTCAAGCTGTTCGCGATTTCGAACCACCTCAAGGGCCAAGCGGTGTGCGACGACCCGATCGACTTCCGCCACCAGGCGATCGTGGGCTCGAGGGTGTGGGGCGACGGCGAGCCCGAGGGGGTGCGCCAGCGGGCGGCGGAGGAGCTGAAGAACACCGCTCGCCTGGCCAAGGCTTTGGGGGTGGAGACCGTGGTCGGGTTCACCGGGTCCTCGATTTGGCAGTACGTTGCCATGTTCCCGCCGGTTCCGGCTGACGTGATCGAGGCCGGGTACCGGGACTTCGCCGAGAGGTGGAACCCGATCCTGGACGTCTTCGACGAGTGCGGGGTCCGCTTCGCCCACGAGGTCCACCCCTCCGAGATCGCCTACGACTACTGGTCCACCAAGCGCGCCCTCGACGCCGTCGGGAACCGGGCCGCGTTCGGGCTCAACTGGGACCCGTCGCACATGATGTGGCAGGGCCTGGACCCGGTGGCATTCATCACGGACTTCGCCGATCGGATCTACCACGTGGACTGCAAGGACACCCGGATGAGGATGGGCAACGGCCGCGCCGGGATCCTCTCCTCGCACCTGCCCTGGGGCGACCCGCGGCGGGGCTGGGACTTCGTCTCGGCCGGGCGCGGGGACGTCCCGTGGGAGGACTGCTTCCGGGCCCTGACCGCGATCGGCTACGACGGGCCCATCTCCGTGGAGTGGGAGGACGCCGGCATGGACCGCCTCCAGGGCGCCCCGGAGGCCCTCGCCGCGCTCAAGAGGTTCGACTTCGCCCCCAGCGCCCAGTCCTTCGACGCCGCCTTCAGCAACCAGGGCTGAACGCCGTTGCGCCGTCACATCTGCGGGGTGCGCACCCTGCGGACGTGACGGCGCAACAGGGACGGACGACGGCGCTCGCTGACCGTTCCTTAGCTCGGGCTGACCGTCCGTTGAGGGCATGACCGTCTGTCATGACGGGCGGTCATGCCTCTCCGGGACGGTCATGGAGCGGAGGGGACGGTTGCGGCCTCGGGGTCGAGCTCGATCCCGAGGCCGGAGCCGGCGGTCGTGGTGCGGAGCCGATCGGATCCTCAGGCGCCGTCGGTCTCCGGTCGGTACTCCGGATCGAGGTGGTGCCGGGGCGTGAGGAAGTTGTCCGTGAATTCTCCCCGCGAGACCTTCACGGGGATCTCGCCCTCGAGCCCGAGCTCGATGATGTCGTTCCCGGACTTGAGCTCCTGCGGCGTGAGCGCCTCGATTCGCAGCGCGACCTGGCCGGCCTGCCATGGGTTGAGCATCCACGTGAAGTGGTTCTCCCCCGGCGCGGGCCGCAGCCCGTAGGGGGCGTCCATCCCGTCGCCCGGGATGATGGTCAGGTGCGAGCGGCCCCCGGCGTCGGGGATCGCCTCGCGGACGTCGATCGCGGCCGGGCTGGCCTCGAAGTCCCGCAGCACCTTGGTGAGCGCGAGGAGGTCGTCCCGGTGGCCGAGGAACAGGAACATCGGGTTGAAGTCGCTCGGCATGTTGTCGAAGCGCAGCATGGTTTCCTCCTGATCAGTCCTGCAGGATCCGCACGATGTCCTCGGAGTGGGTCAGCTCGGCGCTGTCCGCCCCGTCCACGCGCGCCTCGATCCACTGGCCGTCGCCCATGTTCTCCACGACGGTGGCCTTGATGCCGGCCACGAGCTCGATGCGGGCACCGACCTCGAGGGCAATCACATTGATCATTGTTGAGTCCTTGGTTGGGCTTTGGCGGTTTAGAAGAACGTGGTGAGGTTCTTCGCGAGCAGGACGTTCTGGTCGAGGATGATCTCGCGTCGCGCGACCCTCCACCCGGCGTCCGTGAGGCGCAGCGTGTCGTTGCGCTTGCCCACGAAGAGGTACGTCTCGTACTCGACCCGGTTCTGGTAGACGAGGAAGCGCGACCGCACGTCGACCTCGCGCTGGCCGGCCTCGTTGTCACGGACCGCGAGGATCTGGACGTTCGAGATCATGTGGCACACGCGCGAGAGCGGCTCCTCGGCGTAGTGCACGCCCGTGAGGATCTGCTCGACGCGCTTGGAGAGCGTCCACTTGTCCTCGTCGAACCAGCTGATGCCCTGGCCCGACACCGTGTTCTCCCGCTCCGCGTGCTGGCCGAACTTGACGTTCCGGCGGATCGGCATGAAGTAGACGATGTCCTCCTCGAGGAGGTCGAGCCACTCCTTGAACTGGCGGTTGTCGATGAGGTCCGCCTCGGCGTAGAGGAAGTCCTCGATATCCGCCTTGAGTCGGTAGGTCGCGTCGTCCCGGACGGCGATTTCCTGTGTGCTCATGAATCCTTCTTCCTTGTCACCGGGCCGCCCTGGTGGGAGAAGCAGCCCACATCAATGACCGTGCCCGAGATCGCCTCGGCCGCGTCGCTCACGAGGAACGCGACCGTGTTGGCCATGTCGATGCCGTTGACCGGGCGACCGGCCACGGAGCCGGGGGCGCCCTTCCCGAGCTTCGAGGCGTCCCCGCCCACGCGGTCGAGCGAGATTCCGGAGACGATTCCCCCGCCGCCCGGGACCACGGTGTTGACGCGGACGCGGTGGTGGAAGAAGTCGTAGGCCATCGCGGCCGAGAGCGCGAACACGCCGCCCTTGCTCGCCGAGTAGGCGGCCATGTTCGGCTTGCCCCACCCGGAGCCCGAGCCGATGTTCACGATCGACCCGCCGCCGGCCTCGATGAGGTGCGGCAGGACGGCGCGCGAGGTCAAGAAGGTCCCCTTGAGATTGATCGCGACGATCTTGTCGAACAGCTCCTCGTCCGTGTCGAGGACCGTGCCGAGGGGGCCGATCGCCGCGTTGTTCACGAGTGCGTCGATCCGGCCGTGCTTCGCGGTGGTGAAATTGACGACGGCGGCCACCTCCTTCGCGTCGGAGACGTCGCCGCCGAGCGCATCCACGCTCAGGCCGCGGTCCTGGGCCTCCGCGACGGTGTCCGCGACGGCGCCGGCCGTGATGCCGAACGCGACGACCCGGTGCCCCGCCTCGGCCAGACCCAGCGTCATGTCGCGCCCGATCCCGGAGGTTCCGCCCGCAACGATGACGACCTTGGATGCCGTCACTTGTCGGTCCTCCCGAGCAGGACGTCCCAGTTGGCGCCGCTCATGTAGTTCTTCCACGTGCGGTAGTACCCGCGCGCCATCTGCTCGGTCGGTTGGAGGGTCGTGCTGCCCGCGTAGCCCTCGTAGCTAGGGATGTCCGCGCCGAGCGACTGCTGGTAGTTGAACGGGTAGCGGCGCGCGACGGTCCCGGTGCTGGCCTGCGTCGCGTAGAGCCAGTTCTCCATGTCGTCCTGCTCGGTCATGCCCGCCGGGCCCGAGTAGCGCATGTAGTAGCGGCGCAGGTAGTCCTTGACCTCGGTGGGTGCGTCCGCGTCCACGAGGAAGAAGCGCCACGCTTCCGTGCTCGTGGGGGACTGCGGGTGCCACGCGCACAGGCCCCGCGGCTGGCGGCCGTGGTACGAGGTGTTCGGGAAGATCGCCCCGACGAACGGCAGGAGGCGGGAATGCTCGCCAAGGCGCGCCTTGCGCTCCTCGTAGCAGTGGCGGAAGTACTCCTCGAGGACGGGGTTGTCGAGGAACGACTCCATGTACTCGTTTTCGCTGGGCTGGACGGCCGAGTGGACGCCGTGGCCCTCGGGGAAGCTCACCCAGATGTGCTGGGCCTTCTCCATCTCGTTGTCGCGGCGGCCCTTCTTGCCGGCGGCGGCGCTCGGGCCGATGCCGATGAGGTCCACGGAGCGGTGGCTCGGGTTGTGGTAGGTGTCGCCGAGGAAGTTCTCCGCCGCGAACTTCCAGTTTGCCGGGAGGATCCATTTGTGGACCCCGATCACTTCGGAGCCGCCTTCGCGGCCGTCGCGGCAGTCGAGAGCCTGGTCGAGGTGGATCTTCGCGTCGCCGAGGTAGGTCACGAAGTCGGGGGCGTCCTTGTCCCACGTCGCCCAGATGGTGCCCTTGTAGTTCTCGAGCTTGGCCACCGAGACGAGTCCGTTCCGCTCGCGGTCGAGCTGGCCCTCGTAGAGGCTGCGGTACTGGGGGACGCCCTGGAGCTTCCCGTCCGTCGTGTACGTCCAGGAGTGGTACGGGCACGTGAAGAGCGAGGTGTTGCCGGACTCGTAGCGGCAGACCTTCATGCCGCGGTGGCGGCACGAGTTGAGGAAGACCTGGATCTTGCCGGCCTTGTCGCGGCACATGATGACCGATTCGTCGCCCATGCGCGACGTGAAGAAGTCGCCGTTCTTCGGGATCTGGCTCTCGTGGCCGACCATGAGCCACGCGCGGGTGAATACTTTGTCGAGCTCCTCTTTGTAGAGCTCGGAGTCGACGAAGAGCTCGCGGCTGATGAAGCCCTTCTCGGTGTCGACGAGGCCGTCGAGGCCTGGGATCGTCAGGTTGCTCATGCTGGTGTCCTTTCGTGAGCTGAGCTCGTGGTGAGGGTCCCGGCGGTCTTGAGGGCGCCGCGGAGCGAGAACTCGGGCTCGCGCAGTTGCTCCTCCGAGACGTGCACGCCGTGGGCCAGGAGGCGCCGGCTTGCGAGGTGGTCGCCCGGGCTGTTGACGGATTCGACGGCGATGAGCCGGCCGTCTCGGATCCGGCACACCGAGAAGCGGCCCTGGGTTGTGTCGCCGAGGACGAAAGTCGCGTCGGTGGGCTGGGAGAGCCCGGCGATCTGGAGCTTGTCGCCCGTCTGGTGGCTCCAGAACCACGGCACGTCGGCGTACTCGCCGCCTTCCCCGGTCAGCCGCCGGGCCAGGAAGCGGGCCTGGTCCGCGGCGTTCTGGACCGATTCGACGCGCACGAGCGCGGTCGTCTCGGGGCGGGGGTGGTTCGAGCAGTCGCCAATCGCGAAGATCGCCGGGTCCGATGTCGCGAGCGACGAGTCGACGACGATCCCATTGCCGATCTCGAGGCCCGCGGCCTCGGCGAGCTCGACGTTCGGGACGACGCCGATGCCCACGAGGACGAGGTCGACGGCGCGGACCTCGCCTCCGATGCGGGCGCCGGTCACCCGTCCGTCCTCGGCGCGCACCCATTCCTCGACGGCCGTGCCGACGAGGACCTCGGAGCCCCACTCGGTGTGCCGCGCGGAGAAGTACGCGGAGATCTCCTCGGACACGGCGCGGCCCAGGACGCGGGGCGCCATCTCGACGACCGTGACGTGAGCGCCGGCGAGGCTCGCCACGGAGGCGAACTCGAGGCCGATGAAGCCGGCGCCGACCACGAGGATGTTCTGCGCGGCCGAGAGCGCGCCGCGCAGCCGCTCGGCGTCGCCCCGCGTGCGGAGGTAGTGGACGTTAGCCGGCTCGCCGCCGTCGAACGTTAGACGGCGGTTGCGGGCCCCTGTCGCGAAGACGAGCCGAGCGTAGGGCAGGGTCCGGCCCGAGGCGAGAGTCACGCTCGAGTCCTCGCGCGAGACCGACGCCGCCGGGTCGCCGGCGATGAGCTCGATGCCGTGCTCGCGGTAGTACTCGGCCGCGCGGATCGGGAGATCGGCGGCGTCCAGGTGCCCGGACATGTACTCCTTGGACAGGGGCGGGCGCTGGTACGGGAGGCCGGCCTCGTCGCCCACGAGCACGATGCCGTCCGCGTAGCCGAGCTCGCGGAGCGACATCGCGAGCTGCGCGCCGGACTGGCCCGCCCCGATGATGACGGTCCCGGCGCTCACTGCTCCTCCGGGAGGTTCAGGATGAGGCCGTTGAGCTCGTCGCGCACCGTGATCTGGCACGAGAGGCGGCTGTTGGGCTTGCGCTCGCACGCGGTGAACCCGAGCATGTCGTCCTCGTCGAGGCCGGGCTCGCCCACGCGCTCGGTCCAGGCCAGGTCCACGAAGACGTGGCACGTGGCGCACGAAGCCTCGCCGCCGCAGTCGGCGACGATCCCCTCGACGCCGCCCAGGAGGGCCGCGCGCATCGCGCTCGAGCCTTCCGCGGCGTCGACTTCTTTGATCTCGCCCTCGTGGCGGACAAAAACGATCTTTGGCATGGCGCGCTTACTCCTTCTCAGCGGCAGCGGGTGCGACGGCCGGCCTCTGGCGGTCGCGGACGAACAGCATGGCGATGAAGCCGAAGATGGGCCCCGCGGCGAGCGCGAGGAAGGCGATGTCGAACGACTTGGCCGCGCCGAACGCCGCGCCGACCACGACCGGGACGATCACGCTGCCGAGCTGCCAGATGCCGTTCGCGACGCCCGAGGCGCTGCCCGAGACGCCGTTCGGAACGAGGCGCGGCACGAGCGAGACGAGGAGCGGGCTCCAGCCGTAGGCGGCCAGGCCGAGGAACGGGGCGGCCCAGAGGAACGCCGCCGCGCCGTCGAGGCGGCCGAAGACGAGCAGGATCGCGGCGAACAGGGCCAAGAGGATGATCGAGGGGACCTTGCGGGCGCCGCCGAAGAACCGGTCGCAGATCCAGCCGATGATCGGCTTCGCGAGCACCGCCGCGACGGCGAAGATTCCGACGACGAGGCCGGCGGTCTCCGGCGAGATGTGCTTGCCCTTGATCATGAGCGTGTTGGACCACGTCACGAAGCCGTAGAGGCCCCAGAACGCGCCGAAGCCCGCGAGGCACGTGAACAGCAGGTTCGGGTTGGTGAACATCGCCGCGAGGTCGCGCTTGAAGCGGCCCTTCGGCGCGTGTTTGTGCTCGGTGACGAGCGGGCCTGGCTTGAGCGTGAAGAACAGGGCCACGGCGACCACGACCGAGATCGCGCCGAACATGATGTAGGAGGTGCGCCAGCCCGAGGCCGTGATGAGGGCCGGGACCACGAAGTTGGCGGTGGCCGTGCCGAGCGACGTCGCGGCGGTGAAGATGCCCATCGCGAAGCCCTGCTCCTGGGGCTTGAACCAGCTCACGATCAGGCGGATGCCCGCGGCGTAGTCGGCGCCGGCGAAGAATCCGACGACCGCCTGGACTGCGATGCCGACGGCGGCGTTCGTGGTCGAGCCGAAGGCCAGCATCGAGGCGCCCGCGCCCAGGAGGGAGACCGTGAGGATGACCTTGCCGCCGATCGCGTCGGAGGCGAAGCCGCTCCAGAAATTGGTCACGACGTAGCCGATGTAATAGGCGGTCGCGAAAGCGCCGAGGGCCTCGACCGTGACGTGGAGGCTCTCGCCCACGAACACCGAAGCCGGGCCCCACGTGGAGCGGTCGATTGAGGTGAGGGTGAACGAGGCCCAGCAGGCGACCAGGATCACCCATCGGTAGCGCGACACGCTGACCTCTGCCTTCGTTGCGGTTGCTACTGTGCTCGACATTGAGCCTCCAGATGTCTTCAAGGGGGATGAGTGGGGGGCCGGGGGGTGATTTGCTAACATATCGCTATGTGATACTGTATTTTCACAGGGTGTGATTCGAAGATAGGCCAGCCGTGTGATGGAGTCAACAGGGAGGCATCAGTGGCCGTAGCAAAGTCCGGCGCAGACAGCGCCCGGCGCGCGATCGACATGCTGTTCGCGTTCGAACGAGCCCCGCTCGCAACGGTGCGCGAGCTCGCCGAATTGGTGGACATGCCGGTTCCGTCGGCGCACCGATACGTCGCGATGCTTCGCGAGATGGGGCTCGTCGAGGAGGCAGGGCGGAGCCAGTACCGGCTCACGATGCGGCTCGTCGCGCTCAGCCAGACGGCCAGGCGCGCGACGTCGCTCATCGACGTGGTCCAACCGTTCATGCAGGCGCTCGCCGCGGAGACTGACGAGACTGTGCTCCTGGTCCAGCCCATTGCGGGGCTGCCAGTGTGCACGCATCGGATCGAGGCCGAGCGGCGGCTGCGGCTCTCGTTCGAGGTCGGGCAGTACCTCCCGCCCCTGCGCGGGGCGAGCGCGCACCTCGTGATGGGTGCGATGGCTGAGGGCGAGCGCCTTCGTTATGTCGAGGAGGCGATCTCCCGGGGGGAACGCCCCCCTGTCTCGGGGGTCGAGGGGTTCCTCGAGGAAGTGCGCCGTGACGCCGATCGTGGCTGGTCCGTGAGCCGCGAGGAGATCGACGAGGGTGTGTGGAGCATGGCTGCCGCGATTCGCAGCGAGGGCAAGTTCGTCGGCTCGCTGTCCGTCCCGTGCCCCGCGTTCCGCATGGACGAGGAGAAGTCCGAGCAGATCAGCGCCGCCGTGCGGCGCGCTGCGCGGCAGATCAGCGAGACCCTGGGCTCCTGAGCTGGCCGTTGGCGGTGGGCGCCGTCCGTTCGTGCTCAGTTGGCGATGCACCCCGTCGGCGTGGCATCCGAGACACGCCGGCGGGCGGCTCAGCGGCCCAGCCAAAGTGAGCAGGAAGGGACCGGCCTCCCCGATTCACTTTCCGACCGACTCCCGCACGGTCCTCATGAGGGACGCGAAGCGGGGGTTTGCCGCGAGCTCGTCGAGAAGGATCGCCTCGCCGTCGGGCCCCGCGAGGGGGATCCGCCAGTTCGGGTACTCGAGGTGCGTCCCCGGCTGATTCTGCGTGCGGGTCTCGCCAACCGCGTCGACGAGCGCCACCCCGAGCAGGGACGACGGCGTGAGCGCCGTGAACGCGTACAGCGCCTCGACGATCCGCTGCACGTCCTCGACCGAGCGCCCGCCGGGCCCCGAAACAGCGCCGTCGCTC
>NZ_JBKZWT010000092.1:0-12719 GCF_047759905.1 Sinomonas sp. G460-2
GTCAGGTGGCGGCGCCACCCTCCTTGCCGCGGCGCTTGAGGTAGCGCTCGAATTCGCGAGCGATCGACTCGCCGGTCGCCTCGGGGAGGTCGGCCGTGTCCTTGGCTTCCTCAAGCTGTTGGATATAGGCCGCGATCTCCGGGTCCTCGGTCGCGAGCTCGTTGACGCCCCGCTCCCACGCCTCAGCGTCCTCGGCCAGCTCGTTCGTGTCGAGCGGGATCTGGATCATCTCCTCGATGCGGTGCATGAGGGCCAGCTGCGCCTTCGGGGACGGTGCCTGCGCGACATAGTGCGGAACCGCCGCCCAGAGGGAGATGGTCGGAATGCCGTGGTGATCCGCCGCGTCCGCGAACACGCCGACGATCCCGGTCGGGCCCTCGTACTGGGAGGCCTCGAGGTTGAGCCGCTCGCGCAGGTCTCCCGCCTCGCTCGTCGCCGTGACGGGGATGGGCCGGCTGTGCGGGACGTCCGCGAGCAGCGCGCCGATGACGATGAGGTAGTCCACGTCGAGATCCTCGACGTATTCCATGAGTTCTTCCGTGAATGCGCGCCAGCGGTACGAAGGCTCCGTGCCCTGGACGAAGACAAGGTTGATGGGATAGTCGTCCAGGCGCGCCGTCGCAACGCGAGTGGAAGGCCACCGGATCCTCCGGCGGCCTGATCCCGAGCGGCGCACCGTGGGCCGCGTGAACTGAAAGTCGTAGTAGTCGTCGGCGTCAATGGCCCCGACCTTCTGCGCGCCGAACTGCCGCTTGATGGAGCGCACGGCCTCGCTCGCCGCCTCGCCCGCGTCGTTCCAGCCCTCGAATGCCGCGAGCATCACCGTGACCCTCTCGCCCTCGGCGGGCGTCGGGAAGAGGCCGAGGTGGGGTGCCGGAGCGTCGGCGTCGAACTCGTTCATCGCTCCAGCCTATGACCAAGAAGCCCCGTTCGCAGGGTGGTTCCGGCGCCCGGAGGAGAGTTTCGCGCAGGGAGGACACCCTGTCAGTCCCCGTAGACTGGTGCATATGCGCCTTCCCGACGAACTTGACGCTGCCCAGTTGCGTGCCGTCCTCTGGGACATGGACGGTACCCTCGTCGACACCGAGCCCTACTGGATCGTGGCCGAGCACGAGCTCGTCGCGTCCTTCGGCGGGCAGTGGGGGCACGAGCAGGCAATGCGGCTCGTCGGCCAGGCCCTCCCGACGTCGGCGGCGATCCTCCAGGAGGCGGGGGTGGAGCTCGAGATCCGGGAGATCATCGACCGGCTGACCGCCCGCGTCGTCGAACAGCTCGCCCAGGCCGTCCCGTGGCGCCCGGGCGCTCGTGATCTCCTCGAGGCGCTTCTCGCCGCTGGCGTTGAATGCGCGCTCGTGACGATGTCGGAGCGACCCATGGTCGAGCGCATCATCGCCCACCTGCCCGCGGGGGCTTTCAGCGCCGTCGTCACGGGCGACAGCGTGTCTCACGGCAAGCCGCACCCGGAGCCCTACCTCACTGGCCTCGCGCGCCTCGCCGAGTCCCTTGACGGTCTCGACGCGTCCGAATGCGTCGCGATCGAAGATTCCCAGCCGGGCGCGGCGTCCGCCATCGCGGCGGGCCTGACAACCATCGTGGTCCCGAACACCGTGGCCCTTCCGCCCGAGCTGGGTGACGAGCAGTGGGACACCCTTGCGGGTCGCTCCACGGACGACGTCGCGCGCGTCCTTGAGCGCGCGACGTCCACCTTCGTCGGGCAGGGGCGCGCATGAGCGCGGGTCCAGAGGGCCAGCCCACTCCCGGCCAGGACCACGGCCGCGCTCAGGAAGGCCGCACGCGGGACGGGATCCGGCTGGGCCGGATCGCGGGCGTCCCGATCTACCTCGCGTACTCGTGGTTCCTCATCGCGGGATTCACGGTGGTCGTGTACGGACCGACCCTGGCCCTTCGCCAACCACAGCTCGGCGCGGGGGCGTATTTCGTGGCCTTCGCCTACGCGGTGCTGCTCCTGCTCTCAGTGCTCGTCCATGAACTCGCGCACGCGCTCAGCGCGAGAGCTTTCGGCTGGCCGAGCCAGAAGATCGTGCTCAACCTGTGGGGTGGGCACACGCAGTTCGAAGCCTTCACGGCTTCCCCAGGGCGGTCCGTGGTCGTAGCGCTTGCTGGGCCCGCCGCCAACTTCGTGCTCGCCGGCGCCGCGTGGATCCTGGTCAACACCGTGGTCCTGACGGGTGTCGCCGACATCCTTTCGAACATCTTCATGTGGGCAAACTTCCTCATCGGGCTGTTCAACGTTCTCCCGGGGCTGCCTCTGGACGGCGGGCGCATTGTGGAGAGCATCGTGTGGCGCGCCACGGGATCCCAGGAGCGAGGCACGATCGCGGCTGGCTGGGCCGGCCGCATCGTCGTGGCTGGCATCGTGTTCTTCGGGCTCGTGCTGCCGTGGCTTCAGGGCCAAGGCCTGGACATCTCGTTCACGCTCGTGATGCTGCTTGTGGCCGCCTTCCTGTGGCAGGGTGCGAGCGCCTCGATTCGGAACGCGGGGTTCCGCAGCCGTCTCCCGAACGTCGTCGCGGGTCAGCTCGCCGTCCCCGCGGTCGGCGTGCCGAATTTCGCAACCGTCGAGCAGGCCGTCCAGGCAGGCGCGGGGCACGGCGTCGTCGTCGTCCTCTGCGCTCCGGACGGCAAGCCGCAGGGCGTTGTCGACCCCGCCGCGATCACGCGTGTTCCCGAGCCGGCCCGCGCGAGTACGCCCGTGACCGCGGTGGGCTACGCCCTCGCGCCGGGCGCGTACGTTCCCGAGACCGCCGGTGGCCAGGAGCTCGTGCAGTACCTCGCCCAGCTCCAGGGCACCGAATACGCCGTCGTCGACGCGACGGGACGCGTGGTGGGCCTGCTCAGCCAGCGCGCCGTCGTCGCCGCCATCTCGGGCCGGCCCTCGCGGTAGCGGCGACCACGCTCCGCGGCCCACGCCTCACGAAGAAGGAACACATGACCGAAAGCAGCACCCCGTCCCCGTCCGCGCTCGTTCCGGAGCCGACGGGAGCCGCGATGCGCCGCGGACCGTTCCGCGTCGGCGAGCGAGTCCAGCTCACGGACGAACGCGGCCGCATGAACACGATCACTCTCGAGGCCGGGGGAGCGTTCCACACTCACAAGGGGTTCCTGAACCACGACGTGGTGATTGGCCTTCCCGACGGCTCGGTCGTGACCAACACCGCGGGCCACCAGTACCAGGCGCTCCGCCCGCTCCTCTCGGACTTCGTCCTCTCGATGCCGCGCGGTGCGGCGGTGGTCTACCCCAAGGACGCGGGGCAGATCGTGACCATGGCGGACATCTTCCCGGGCGCCCGCGTGGTCGAGGCCGGCGTCGGTTCGGGCGCGCTGTCGATTTCCCTCCTGCGCGCCGTGGGCGACGCCGGCTACCTCCACTCGTTCGAGCGTCGCCAGGAGTTCGCAGAGATCGCGCGGGGGAACGTCGAGACGATCTTCGGTGGCCCGCACCCCGCGTGGCGCGTCTCGCTCGGGGACTTCCAGGACGAGGTCGTCAAGGCCGAGGAACCGGCAAGCGTGGACCGCGTGGTGCTCGACATGCTCGCTCCGTGGGAGTGCCTCGACGCCGTCGCGACCGTCCTGGCGCCCGGGGGCGTGTGGATCAACTACGTCGCCACTGCCACCCAGCTCTCCCGCACGGCCGAGGCGATCCGGGCGGACGGGCGCTTCACGGAGCCCGACGCGTGGGAGTCGATGGTCCGTGGTTGGCACCTCGAAGGGCTCGCCGTTCGGCCCGAGCACCGCATGGTCGGGCACACCGGCTTCCTGCTCGTGGCGCGCCGTCTCGCGGACGGCGTCGAGCCGCTTGCTCGGAAGAAGCGGGCCAAGACGGAGTTCACCCAGGAGGACCTCAACGCGTGGACTCCGGAGTCCGTGGGCGAGCGATTGGTCTCGGATCGGAAGCTGCGTCGAGCGGCGCGAGATGCAAGGGCTGGGCGAGTCGAGGAGCCTGAAGTTTAGGTCGCGGATGCTTTCTCGCCTCTCAAACGTTGCGTCAATGTAACGCTTAGCGACTCTGGTGCTTAGGGCCCTTTTCCCCGGCCGCAGTGGAGCTAGTGTCGAGGTATCGGAACTGTCCGAGCCACGAGAGGGTGTGAGAGTCATGGAAGAGCGCGAGGGGAACGGGGCTGGGCGCGAGGACGCCGCGCGCATGAATGCGGAGCAGCAGGGAGTCCTCGAGCGTCAGGTCAACGTCCTCCGGGACAAGCTTCGTGCGGTGGACCGGCAGCTTTCCGCCGCCACGTCCAACAACACCCGCATGGCTGAGATGCTGCAGACGGCGAAGACGGAGATCGTCCGGCTCAAGTCCGCCCTCGAGCATGAGGGGCAGCCGCCTTACAGCTACGGAACGGTCGTGCAGCTTAACCGGCGGCGCACAGCTGGCGGCGCGGCCGCCGCGGTCACCGACGAGAGCGCGGACGTCGTGACGGCGGGCCGGAAGATCCGCGTGGGGCTCAGCCCGCTGGTTGCCCTCAACGAGCTCAGCGTCGGCCAAGAGGTCCTGCTCAACGAGGCGTTCGAGGTGGTCGCGGGACTCGGCTACGAGCGCTCCGGCGAGCTCGTGACCGTCAAAGAGATCCTCAGCCCGGACCGCATCCTGGTGATCGGACGGGGCGATGAGGAGCGCGTCGTGCGGCTGTCCGGGCCGCTGCTGCTCGAGCAGCTCCGGGTCGGCGATGCGGTGTCGGTAGACAATCGCACGCAGACGGCCCTCGAGAAGGTGCCGCGCTCCGAGGTCGAGAACCTCGTCCTCGAAGAGGTTCCAGACATCAGCTACGACGACATCGGCGGCCTCGCGTCCCAGATCGAGCAGATCCGCGACGCCGTGGAGCTCCCGTTCCTGCACCCCGGGCTCTACCGAGAGCACGGGCTCAAGGCGCCCAAGGGCATCCTCCTGTACGGCCCTCCCGGCTGCGGCAAGACGCTCATCGCGAAGGCCGTTGCGAACTCGCTCGCAGCGCGTGCCATGGAGCGTGCTGGCGGGCAGGACATCAAGAGCTACTTCCTCAACATCAAGGGCCCCGAGCTCCTCGACAAGTACGTCGGCGAGACCGAGCGGCACATCCGCCTCATCTTCTCGCGGGCCCGGGAGAAGGCCTCGGACGGAAGCCCCGTCGTCGTCTTCTTCGACGAAATGGACTCCCTCTTCCGCACGCGCGGCACGGGCGTCTCCTCCGATGTCGAGACCACGATCGTTCCTCAGCTCCTGAGCGAGATCGACGGCGTGGAGCGCCTCGACAACGTGATCGTCATCGGCGCGTCGAACCGTGAGGACATGATCGATCCGGCGATCCTGCGGCCAGGCCGGCTGGACGTCAAGATCAAGATCCAACGCCCGGACGCCGAGGCCGCGGCAGACATCTTCTCGAAGTACCTCACGCAGGAGCTGCCCATCCATCCCGCGGACCTCGCCGAACACGGCGGCGATCGCGCGGCGACTGTTAACCTCATGATCCAGCGCACGGTCGAGGCAATGTACTCGACTGACAAGGTCAACGAGTACCTCGAAGTGACGTACGCGAACGGCGACACCGAGATCCTCTACTTCAAGGACTTCAACTCCGGCGCCGTGATCCAGAACGTCGTTGACCGCGCCAAGAAGGCCGCGATCAAGGACCTCCTCCTCACGGGGTCGAAGGGCATCCGCATCGAGCACCTGCTTCGGGCGGTGGCCGAAGAGTTCCGCGAGCACGAGGACATGCCCAACACGACCAATCCGGACGACTGGGCGCGGATCTCCGGCAAGAAGGGCGAGCGAATCACCTATATCCGCACGATCGTGCAGGGCAAGGGTGGGAGCGAGCCCGGACGGACCATCGAGACGGCGCAGAGCACGGGCCAATACCTGTGATCCTGGGCCGCTAGGGGGAGTGAGATGTCCAGCACCGACCACGGGCCCGACGGACTGCCCGCCGGTGGGGCCTTGCGCGTCATGGGCTCCGAGACCGAATACGGGATCCACGCGCCGTCGACCCCGGGGGCGAACGCAACGTACCTCTCGTCGCAGGTCATCGCGTCCTACGCGAAGCTCACGCGAGAGCGTCTGCACGCCTCGCCGGGCGCGGGGTGGGATTACACCGACGAGACCCCGCTGCGCGACGCGCGGGGCTGGTCGGTGAGGCGCACCCAGGCCCATCCTGACCTCCTGACCGACATGGAGCCCGTGCTCACGGCCGAGGGCGTGGCGCTCGCGCACGGTCCCGCCGAGCTTGAGCTCGACGGCGACCAGGAGCCCGCGCTCATGAACCTCGTGCTCGGCAACGGGGCGCGGCTCTACGTGGACCACGCGCATCCCGAGTACTCGAGCCCCGAAGTCACGAACCCGCTCGACGCGGTCGTATGGGACGCGGCCGGCGACGTTGTGGTGCTTACTGCCGTGCGCGCCCTCGCGGGTGACCGGGAGCACGGTCCGATCAATCTGTACAAGAACAACACGGACGGCAAGGGCGCCTCTTACGGCTCCCATGAGAACTACCTCGTGCCGCGGTCCGTGCCGTTCACTGACCTCGTCAAGGGGCTCACCCCGTTCTTCGTCTCGCGTCAGCTCGTGTGCGGCGCGGGGCGCGTGGGGATTGGGCAGGACGGCCGGACGCCGGGCTATCAGATCAGCCAGCGCGCAGACTTCTTCGAGGCCGAGGTAGGTCTTGAGACGACCATGCGGCGCCCGATCATCAACACGCGCGATGAGCCTCACGCGGTTGCGGACAAGTACCGGCGCCTCCATGTGATCGTGGGGGACGCGAACTGCAGCCACGTGGCGAACTACCTCAAGTTCGGGACCACGGCGCTCGTGCTGAGCCTCATCGAGGCGGGCGCGGTGCCGGCCATCGAGGTGCACGAGCCGGTCGCAGCAATGCATCGCCTGAGCCACGACCCGGGGCTCGGCGAGACGGTGCGCCTTCTCGACGGCCGGCGGCTCACGGGCCTCGAGCTCCAGTGGGTGTACTTCGAGGCGGCCGCGAAGCTCGCCGCAGAGGCGGGCGTTGCGGCCGAACACGGCGGCGACGGTCACACCGCGACTGTCCTACGGCTCTGGGAGCGGGCGCTGACAGACCTCGAGTCGGCGCCCGACGCTGCCGCCGGATACATCGAATGGGCCGCGAAGCAGAGGGTGCTCGAGGGCTACCGGGCCCGCGACGGCCTCGCGTGGAACGACGCCCGGCTCGGGCTCGTCGACATCCAGTGGTCCGACGTGCGCCCGGAACGCGGCCTCGCGTACCGGCTGCTCAACAACGGGAGCCTCGAGCGCCTTGTCGAGGACCTCGACATAGCGCGCGCGTCGATAGACCCGCCAGTCGACACGCGCGCGTGGTTCCGCGGCAAGAGCATACAGCGCTTCCCCGCGAACGTCGCCAGCGCGAGCTGGGACTCGGTCGTGTTCTCCCCGCCCGGGAGCTACCGGCTCCAGCGCGTCCCTACCCGGGAGCCGTTGCGCGGGACCCGAGCCCTCACGGAGGCCCTTTTTGAGGAGCATCCCTCCATCGAGGGCTTCCTGGAGGCCCTCCTCGGCGAGCGCCACACCTAGGCCGAAGGCGCGATTCCGCGGGAGCTACCGCCCGCATGAAAGAGTGACAGTATAGGTTTCACAGCCCGCTGCAGAGGCGGCGAGCTCGACGCAAGGAGGCGGCTATGGCCGGTCAGGAGCAGAAGAGCAGCCAGTCACGGGACGACGCCGAAGACGTCGAGCCGGGCACGCCGGCGCCCGCGCCCGCCGCCCCCCAGGCGTCCGAAACGACCCAGGGCGTCGATGACCTTCTGGACGAGATCGACGGCGTCCTCGAGAGCAACGCCGAGGAGTTCGTACGTGGGTTCGTCCAGAAGGGCGGCCAGTAGGCCCCGGGATGAACGACTTCCTCGCGGAACGCGTCGCGGCGCACGCGACGTCGTCCTTCACAGAGCATCTCGCAGCGGTTCGTCCCGAACTGCTGCCCTCCAACCGGGTTTTGCCGGCAGACGCGTCCCATCTCGCACCGCACGGCACCACGGTCGTGGCGATGTCCTTCGCGGGTGGCGTCCTCATGGCGGGCGATCGCCGGGCCACGATGGGGAGCATGATCGCGAGCCGGCACATCGAGAAGGTCTTCCCGGCCGACCACTACTCGGTGCTCGGCATAGCCGGGACGGCGGGACTTGCAGTGGACATCGTGCGCCTGTTCCAGGTCGAGCTCGAGCACTACGAGAAGATCGAAGGCACGCTCATGAGCCTCGAGGGGAAGGCCACACGGCTCGGCGCCATGATCCGCTCGAACCTCAGCCTCGCGCTCCAGGGGCTAGCCGTCGTGCCGCTCTTCGCGGGCTACGACCTCGATCAGAGCATGGGCCGGCTGTTCTCCTACGACGTGACCGGCGGGCGGTACGAGGAGCTCGAGCACCACTCGGTAGGCTCCGGCTCCGTCTTCGCGCGCGGCGCGCTCAAGAAGCTGTGGCGCCCCGGGCTTTCCGAGTCGGACGCCGTCCGGGTCGCCGTCGAGGCACTCTTCGACGCGGCCGACGACGATTCCGCCACCGGCGGCCCCGACCCCGTCCGCCAGCTCTGGCCGGTCGTGTACACGGTGACGAGGACGGGGAACCGCCGCGCGCCGGAGCACGAGCTCGCGCAGGTGGCCGGGGACATCCTCGAGCAGCGCAGCATCGCCGGACGAGAGGCCTGAAATGACGCAGCAGTTCTATGTCTCGCCCGAGCAGATCATGAAGGACCGGGCGGACTTTGCGCGAAAGGGCATCGCGCGGGGCCGCTCGGTCGTCGTGTTGAGCTGCCGCGAGGGGATCGCGCTCGTCGCGGAGAACCCCTCGCCCTCGCTCCACAAGATCGGCGAGATCTACGACAAGATCGCGTTCGCCGCCGTGGGCAAGTACAACGAGTTCGAGAGCCTGCGCCAGGCCGGCGTGCGCTACGCCGACGTCCGCGGCTACTCCTACGACCGCGTCGACGTCACCGGGAGAGGCCTCGCGAGCGTCTACGCCCAGAGCCTTGGCGCCGTCTTCACCGCGGAGCAGAAGCCGTTCGAGGTCGAGCTCACCGTGGCCGAGGTGGGGCACGACGTCGGCTCTGACCACCTCTTCCGGCTCACCTTCGACGGCTCGATTGCCGACGAGCGCCGCTTCGTCGTGATGGGCGGCGCGGCCGAGCGCGTTGCCGAGGCCGTGATCGGTGGGTGGAGCGCGGAAGCGTCCTACGCGGAGGCGATCCAGCTCGCCGCGAAGGCACTCCGCGAGGACCGGACCGAGACCGCGCTCAGCCTCGAGGTCGCCGTCCTCGACCGCAACTCGGAGACGGAACGCGGTGTCCGCCGGGCGTTTCGCCGCATCGGTCCCGACGAGCTCACCGAGCTCCTGACCGGACCGATTTAGCCCACGGGACACACGGCGGTCCCGACCACCGTCAGACCATTTCGTCACAACAAAGGAGCCGCGTGGACCGCCGCATCTTCGGCGTCGAGACCGAATTCGGGATCGCGTATTCGAGCCCCCAGGGCCGCCCGCTCGCCCCCGAGGAGGTGGCGCGCTACCTCTTCCGCAAGGTCGTGAGCTGGGGCCGGTCCTCCAACGTGTTCCTCGGCAACGGATCCCGCCTCTATCTCGACGTGGGCTCGCACCCCGAGTATGCGACCGCGGAGTGCGACGACGTGGCTCAGCTCGTCGCGCACGACCGGGCGGGGGAGCGGATCCTCGTGGACCTCATCGACGAGGCCCAGAAGCGGCTCCACGAGGAGGGGTTCGACGGGAGCGTCTACCTCTTCAAGAACAACACTGACACCGCCGGCAACTCCTACGGGAGCCACGAGAACTACCTCATTCCCCGGCGAACCGAGTTCTCCCGGCTGGCCGAGATCCTCATTCCATTTCTCGTCACGCGCCAGCTCCTCTGCGGCGCGGGCAAGGTGCTCCGGACGCCGCACGGTCCGATCTTCGCGTTCTCGCAGCGCGCCGACCACATTTGGGAGGGCCTCTCCTCGGCGACGACCCGGTCCCGTCCGATCATCAATACCCGAGACGAGCCGCACGCCGACGCCGAGCACTTCCGCCGGCTGCACGTCATCGTGGGGGATTCCACGATGGCCGAGACGACGACCATGATGAAGATCGGCACGGTCGATCTCGTGCTGAGGATGATCGAGTCCGGCGTCATCATGCGAGATCTCCGCATGGAGAACCCCATCCGCAGCATCCGGGAGATCTCGCACGATCTGTCGGGACGCGCCGTCGTCCGTCTCGCCAACGGCAGCGAACTCACGGCCCTCGAAATGCAGCGGGTCTATCTCGAAAAGGCGAGCCAATTCGTTCAGCAGTACGGCGCTCACACGCCGCATGTGCCGCGCATCCTTGACCTGTGGGACCGCACGCTCACGGCGATCGAGTCCGGCGACACGTCCGGAATCGACACCGAGGTCGACTGGGCCATCAAGAAGAAGCTCATCGATTCGTACTGCTCGCGGCACGACGTGGACCTCGACTCGGCCCGGGTCGCGCAGCTCGACCTGACGTATCACGACATCAGCCCCGAGCGGGGACTGTTCTTCCTCCTCCAGCGCCGGGGCGCCGCGGCCAGGCTCACCGAGGACGCAGACATCGAGACGGCCATCCAGTCCCCGCCGCAGAGCACGCGCGCCCGGCTCCGGGGCCGGTTCGTCCAGGCAGCCCAGGCGGCCGGTGCCGACTACACCGTGGACTGGGTCCACCTCAAGCTCAACGATCGCGCCCACCACACCATCCTGTGCAAGGACCCGTTCGCGAACGAGGACTCTCGTGTCGACGAGCTGCTGGAAACGCTTCGGCCGTTTTCGGGCTGAATCCGTCCGAACGGTAGGGTGGCCCGCAGGGGCGCGAGCTGGTTCACAGGCTGAGTCGTTACCCTAGTGACGGCCCACGGGCCCCGACCGCCGCCACGACCGTGGCGGCGACCCCCACAGGAAGTAGATCAGTGCGCCGACTCATTGCGCTCTTGCTGCCGCTTGCGCTGCTTGTCGCCGGCTGCAGCTCCGGAAGCTCGTCGTCGAGCGAGCCGACCAGCCAGTCCGCCGGTGACGTCAATGCCTTGAGCTCGCTCAAGGTGACTCCCAACGACGCGAAGGCCCCGACGGTCGACTTCAAAAAGCCGCTCACGGTCTCGAGCCTCACCATCAAGATGGTCCAAGAGGGATCGGGCGCCCGCGTGAAGGCCGGCCAGTCCACGACCGTGAGTGTCCTCGCCCTCAAGGGCACGGACGGCAGCACGCTCGGCGATTCGTTCAGCCAGGACCAGCCCGAGAAGGTTCCGGTCGACGATAGCCTCAAGCAGCAGAATGCATCGCTCTACAACGCACTTGTCGGCGCCAAGATCGGCTCCTACCTCGCCTACGCGACCCCGCCAGTGAGCGCCGAGCAGGGTGGCGATGGGACCACGACGCTCCTGATCCTCAAGATCAATGACGCCAAGGACGTCCCCGCTCCGCTGAGCAAGCCGTCCGGCGACGCGGTCACGCCGCCGGCTGGCCTGCCGAAGGTCACCGAGGACTCGAAGGGAGTCCCGCAGATCGACGTCAAGGGCGTCGCGAAGCCGACCCAGCTCATCTCGCAGGACCTCATCAAGGGCAAGGGCGCTACCGTGCAGGCCACGGATACGATCGTGGCCAACTATGTCGGTGTGAACCTTTCCGACGGCACCAAGTTCGACTCGAGCTACGATCGCGGCACCCCAGCGACGTTCGGGCTGGGGCAGGTCATCGAGGGATGGACGAAGGGCCTCACCGGGAAGACCGTCGGTTCGCGCGTGCTGCTCGTGATTCCGGCAGCCCAGGCCTATGGCGATCAGGGCCAGGGGCAGGCGAAGGGCGATCTCGTCTTCGTCGTCGACATCCTCGGCGTCCAGTAACCCCGCACCGGTACCCAGACTCGGTTCAACAGAGAGGAACACCCATGTCTTTCGGACAGCGCGAGTACGACCGGCAGAAGCCGGAGATCGATTTCCCCGAGGGGCCCGTGCCCTCCGAGCTCAAGATCGTGGACCTCATCGAGGGGGAGGGCCGTGAGGTCCTCCCCGGAGACACCGTGTCCGCCCACTACGTCGGCGTGGCCTGGTCCACTGGCGAGGAGTTCGACGCGAGCTGGAACGGCGGCCGGCCGCTCGACTTCCGCGTTGGAGTCGGCCAGGTCATCCAGGGGTGGGATCAGGGGCTTCTCGGCATGAAGCTCGGCGGCCGCCGCCGGCTCGAAATCCCGTCCGATCTCGCGTACGGCTCGGCCGGTGCGGGCGGGGTGATCGGCCCGAATGAGGCGCTCATCTTTGTGGTCGACCTGGTCGGGGTTCGCTGACCCGAGCTTGAGCTCACACTCTCCGCGGGGCGCGGGCGGCATGTGCCGCCCGCGCCCCGCGGGCGTTCCGGGTAGTCTGCCGATGTGTCCCAGAAGAAGACCGAACGCCTCCTCAACCTCCTGATAGCCCTCCTGCACACCGAGCTCGGGATCTCCCGCGAGCGCCTGCTGCGCGACGTCTACGGGTGGACTCCCGGGGCGGATCGGGACAGGGACACGGTGGAGCGCCAATTCGAGCGCGACAAGGCTGACCTCCGCGCGCTCGGCGCCGACGTGGCCGAGCGCCAGGGGTACGAACGCGAGGACAGTGGGGCGACGACGTCGCTCTACCGCATCGATCCCCGCAACTTCCGGCTTCCCGAGGTCGAATTCACCCCGCAGGAGCAGCAGCTCCTGGCCCTCGCTGGGCTCGCGAC
>NZ_JBKZWT010000093.1:0-12596 GCF_047759905.1 Sinomonas sp. G460-2
GCGAGCGATCCGAGTCCCAGTCCGCCCCCAGCGCCCCGCTTCCGCGCAGCGTCTGGGCCCTTCTGGGCGCCGGCGTGGGCCTCGGCGCTGCGTCCGCCGTCGCCGCTTCGAGCTCGGCGCTCGCCGCGTATTTCGCGCGGCGTATCGTGACGCCGGAGCGGGTCAAGAACGAGGATCAGGAGGTCCTCGCGGTTCAGGGCTCGGGCAGCGAACGGCGCGTGATCCTCCGCGCGACGCCGGAGACCGTGGTCGATGGCGAGTACAGCCTGTTCTTCGACCTGGGGGCGGGCCACGTTCGCCTTGGTCCGCTCGAGGACTACACGCCGGGGGACGGGACGGTGACGCGCCGAGTTGTCGCCGAGTACGCGGGCGATCTGCGGAAGGCCGTTCGGGCGCGCTGGAGCGGCGTCGTCTTCGGTTCGCCGGCCGATCTGGACTGCCTGGCCGAGGACGTGGCGATCCAGACCGATCTCGGTCCTGCGCCCGCGTGGCTCGTGCGCCCCGAGAGCCCCGAGCGCGCCCGCACGTGGGCGATCATGGTCCATGGGCGTGGCGCGTCGCGACTCGAATCGCTGCGCGGGCTCCTCCCAGCGCGGCGACTCGGCCTGACGAGCCTTGTGATCTCCTACCGCAATGACGGAGACGCCCCCGCGACGCCCGACGGCCGCTACGGGCTCGGCATGACGGAGTGGCGCGATGTCGAGGAAGCCATCGCGTTCGCGCTCGCGAACGGGGCCGAGGATGTCGTGCTGTTCGGCTGGTCCATGGGCGGCGCGATCAGCCTCGCGGCGGCGGATCGGTCGAGCCTCCGGCAGTACATCCGTGCGCTCGTCCTCGACGCGCCCGTGGTCGATTGGGTCGACGTCCTCGCGCACCAGGCCCAGAAGAACCGTATCCCAGCCGGCGTGGGGCGGTTCGGGCAATTCCTGCTCGCGCATCCGTGGGGGCGCCGGATCACGGGACTCGCCGCGCCGCTCGACTTCCGGGCGATGGACTGGGTCACTCGCGCCGTCGAACTCCGCACGCCGACGCTCATCCTGCACAGCGTGGACGACGACTTCGTGCCGTTCGGTCCGTCCGCGCTTCTCGCGGGCCGCAATCCCGAGATGGTCACCCTTGAGACGTTCCGCAAGGCCCGGCACACCAAGGAATGGAACGTCGACCCGGAGCGCTGGGAGCAGACGATCGTGACGTGGCTCGGAGAGGTGCTCGCGCCGCGTCCGGGGCCGGGCCAGCAGGTTGAGCGTCCGGCTGGGGATCTTGTCGGAGGCTCTGCGGAAGAAGACTCAGTGCCCGCGCAGGGGGGCGACTGACGCGCGCGTGAGGCGCACGAGGTCCGCGGGGGAGAGCTCGATGTCGAAGCCGCGCCGGCCGCCCGAGACGAGGATCGTCCTGTGCGCGAGCGCCGACTCGTCGATGGCGGTGGGGGAGGGCTGGCGCTGCCCCAGCGGGGAGATCCCGCCCAGGACGTAGCCCGTGCGGCGCTCGGCGGCCGCTGGATCCGCCATCGAGGCCTTCTTCGCCCCAAACGCGGCGGCGGCCGCCTTGAGGTCCAGGCTCCCGCTGACAGGCACGACGGCGACGCACAGTTTGCCGGCGACGTCCACCATGAGCGTCTTGAAGACGCGCTCGGGCTCGATGCCGAGAGCGTCCGCGGCCTCGAGGCCGTAGCTCTGCGTGGACTGGTCGTGCTCGTAGGGGTGGGCCGTGTACGCGACACCGGCTGCGTCGAGCGCGGCCGTCGCCGGCGTGCCCGGGCCGTGCCCGCCTTTGGCTCTGCCTGTGGATCGCATCGCTACCTCGCGGTGGGGAAGCCTGTGCCGACGCATCCCGCGGAGGCGCAGCCTTGGGAGCCGCCTTCCTCGGGGTGTGCCAGCCTTGACAGTGTCTGAGCCTCCACTACAGTGAGGGCGAATTGCAATCACTTGGGGATGGAGCCTTCGATGGCCGTACGTGTCGACCTGAACATCTCGCTCGACGGATTTGCGACGACGGCGGATCAGACGCCAGAGAACCCGATGGGCGAGGACTGGTCCCGCCTCGTCTCCGCCTATGTCGCAACCCGCACTTTCCGCGAACGGGTCCTGCACGACGCCTCGGGGGAAGGCACGACCGGGGTGGACGACAAGTACGCGCAGGCGTACTTCGCGGAGGTCGGCGCGGAGATCATGGGTGCGGGGATGTTCGGCCTGCACAGCTTTCCGGACGATCCGGACTGGCGAGGCTGGTGGGGTGACGAGCCGCCGTTCCGGGCGCAGGTGTTCGTGCTCACCCACACCGCGCGGCCGTCGATCGAGATGGCGGGCGGCACGACGTTCCACTTCCTGTCCGCGACTCCGGAGGAGGCGCTTGATCGCGCCGTCGCCGCCGCTGACGGCAAGGACGTCCGCATCGGCGGCGGGGCCTCTGTGGCACGCGACTTCCTCAAGGCCGGCCTCGTGGACCAGCTCCACGTCGCCATCACGCCGATCCTGCTCGGGCAAGGCATCCGTCTCTGGGACGATCTGCGCGGCCTCGAGTCGGGCTACAGCGTCACCGCAGAGGCCGCCGAGAGCGGCATAACGCACGTGACTTTCCGGCGATGACGGCCGTGCGCCGGGCCGCATCGGGCAGCGGCAGCTGAAGACTCAAGCGGACCCTTGTCTGAGGTGCTGATCTGGGCCGGCTTCGCCGCCGGTGCCTGCTTGATCGTCGGGACCGCGATGAGCATTCTCGGCGCGCTCGTCGTCCCGCGGCGCGTCAGGTCGTTGGTGACGGCGGTGATCGACGGCCTGCTGGACGGCGTCTTTCTTCTGGCCCTCCGCGGCGTCGACGCTTTCGAACGGCGCGACCGAATCCTAGGCTGGCAGGCCCCCCTGACCCTCGTAGTCCGCCTGACGGCCTGGATGGGAATGCTCGTGGTCGGCTTCGCGCTGATCATGCTGCCGGCGACCGGCGGCGATCTCGGCGCGGCTCTCGAAGACGCCGGCTCTTCCGTCTTCACGCTCGGCTTCGCGGTCCCGCACGGCGGTGGCGGACAGCTCGCCGCCTACCTCGCCGGGTTCTCCGGCATGGCGGTCATCGGTCTCCAGATCGGATACCTGCCCACCGTGTACGCCTCGTTCAACCGACGCGAAACCGAAGTAAGCCTCCTCGTCGCACGAGCCGGAACTCCGGCCTGGGGACCCGAGATCCTGCTGCGGACCCACTGGGGCACCGGCAGCAGCCCCTCTGGGCCGGTACTCGGCGAGCTCTTCGTGCGCTGGGAACGGTGGACCGCGGAGGTCGCCGAATCGCACGCGACGTACACGACTCTGCTTCGTCTGCGCTCGCCGAGGACTAACTCCCATTGGCTGACGTCCCTCATCGCGGTCATGGATGCCGCCGCCCTTCACCTCGCCCTCGCCCCAGACTCGGATCCCAAGATCACGGCACGGCTCATGCTGCGCATGGGGTTCGAGACCCTCAACGACATGGCCAGGGCCGCGAAGCTGCCTGTTCCAGATCTCGCCCAGGCCGCCGACACAACGCCTATCTCGATCACGTTCGAGGAATTTGCCCAGGCCGCCGCAACCCTCCGCTCGGTCGGCTACCCGGTCACCGAAACCGACGAGGACGCCTGGCCCCACTTCAGGGGATGGCGCGTGAACTACGATCGCGCAGCGCTGGCGCTGTGCCGCGAACTCGACGCCCCGCCGTCGATGTGGACCGGACCGCGCCGGTGGCCTTCCCAGCCGACGCCACCTCGCCGCCCCAACCCCGGTCGGACCCGCACCCAGAAATAGGGCGACCAACCCCGTGGTGTTCCTCACGGCGGCGGAGCTAGTGTGCGGACATGGGAAGTATCCTCACCTGGGTCGCGCAGTCCGGCGTCGTGCAAGGGGTCATCATCGGCGCCACGCTCGCTTTCTTGACAGCGATCCTTGTGATGAACGCCGCGGCCCGGACCATCACGACGACGGTCAACGGCTGGAGCGCCATCCGCAGGTGTGGCCAGCCCGGGAATGGTGTGCTTGTGCGGGCCGCCTGCGCCAAAGCCCTGCCGATCGTGAATGTGTTTGAGGAGGCTGCTTACTGGACTGCGGCTACGGACGGTTCAGGGCAAACGCTCACTGGCCGGCACGAATACCTCGTGCGCTTTCCGGCTGGGCAACTCCCGCCGAATGACGCCTTCTGGTCGCTGACCATGACCGATGCCGTCGGATATATGGTGAAAAATCCCATTAATCGCTCGAGTTTTGATGATCGTTCGAATCTTGTGAGGAACGCCGACGGTTCGATCGATATCTATCTCCAGCAAAGGCCTCCGGCCGGGCATGAGCAGAACTGGTTGCCGTCCCCTTCCGGAAAGTTCAAGTTGATGCTCCGCGTGTATCTGCCGGGCTCGGCGATTCTAGATGAGACTTATCGAGTCCCGCCGGTTGTCAAGGCTGGATGATATGAATTACCTCATCCTGAAGTACGCCTATCCGCTCACGGCCGTCATACTCGCAATTTTCGCATGGGTGGCCTACCAGCGAATATCGCGCGGATGGGCCGAGATCGTCCCGCTGGCGATAGCGGCGGGCGTGGTGTGGGTACTCGGCGCCCCGCTCTTCATTTACCTCTGGCCGCGCATTACGGTTAATGGCTACAAAAGGGCAATTGTCAAGCGCGGGCTCGGTGAAGGGCCGGTCCCGGTCAACACGCTTTACGCCGTGCCTAACACCTCTTCTCCGTCGGCGGCGCGCGGGAGCCTGTTGGCGACCGGAACCGACGACGTGCTTTATGTCGGAGGGTGGCTGGACTTGACCAAGGGGCCGCAGCTTCTGCACGTTCCGGACACTGCCGGCCGGTATTACAGCCTGCAGCTCACGAACCCCGCGGATGGCGCAAATTTCGCTTACGTCGGCAAGCGCACGACCGGAACCGCGGAGGGCGACTATCTGCTCAGCGGACCCGGTTGGAAGGGAACCGTGCCCGAAGGCGTGACACAGATACCTTCGCCGAGCCATGCCGTGCTCGTCATCGGCCGCGTATTCGTAGGGAGCGAAAGCGATCTTCCCGTCGCGTACGGGCTTGCGAGGCAAATGCAGCTCGTCCCGCTGGGCGTTGACGGCTAGTCAATAAGAGCCCCGGAATCGATCCCTCGCCGATGTTCGTCGGCGGAGTTATCTTTCCATCATGGACGGCAAGTCCGGCGGAACCTGGACGGGTGCGGGCACTGGCGGGTCCGGGACTGGTGCGGGGACCGGCGGGTCTGGGACTGGTGCGGGCACGGGCGGGTCTGGGACAGGAAAAGGCACCGGCGGGTCTGGCACGGGTGCCGGCACCGGCGGGTCTGGGACTGGTGCGGGAACCGGTGGAACTGGGACTGGTGCGGGGACTGGCGGGTCTGGGACGGGTGCGGGAACCGGCGGGTCTGGGACTGGTGCGGGGACCGGCGGGTCTGGGACTGGTGCGGGGACCGGTGGAACTGGGACTGGTGCGGGGACCGGTGGAACTGGGACTGGTGCGGGGACCGGCGGGTCTGGGACTGGTGCGGGGACCGGTGGAACTGGGACTGGTGCGGGGACCGGTGCAGCTGGGACTGGTGCGGGGACCGGTGCAGCTGGGACTGGTGCGGGCACGGGCGGGTCTGGGACAGGAAAAGGCACTGGGGGGTCCGGGACTGGTGCCGGGACCGGCGGGTCTGGGACAGGAAAAGGGACTGGCGGGTCTGGGACTGGTGCGGGGACTGGCGGGTCTGGCACGGGTGCCGGCACCGGCGGGTCCGGCACGGGTGCCGGCACCGGCGGGTCTGGGACAGGAAAAGGCACCGGCGGGACTGGCACGGGTGCGGGCACCGGCGGGACTGGCACGGGTGCGGGCACCGGCGGGACCGGCACAGGAAAAGGCACCGGCGGGACTGGCACGGGCGCCGGCACCGGCGAGAGCGGAACGGGCCGCCGGCCTCCCCGAGAGTCTTAGGAGAATCTTCCATCGGGTGAAGGCTGCGCCGGCAACAATGAAGACCGCGTCAGGCCCAGCTCATCCGATCCGTTGCGCCGTCACGTCTGCAGGGTGCCTCAGACGGACTGACCGAGCTGGCACTCGCCTGCCACCTTGCGCTTGATGCGCACGAGCATCGCGCTCATGCCGCGCAGGCGCAGCGGCGAGACGGCGCGGTCAAGCCCGAGTTCGTGGGCGATGTCGTCCGGCACGGCGAGGATCTCGTTGGCGGGGAGGCCGTCGAGCCCCTCGGCGAGGATGCTCGCGAAGCCGCGCGTGGTCGGGGCCTCGCGTGGTGCGGTGAGGAAGAGGCGCACGGTGGGGGAACCGCCGTCGTCCGCAGGCTCCGTCTCGATGGTGATGAAGACCGGCGATTGGCACTCGACAACCTGCTCGAGCCGCTCGGGGTGGTTCTCGTACCTCTCTGGCAGCTCGGGAAGCGACTGCGCGAACTCGAGCAGGAGCTGAAGCCGCTCGCGCTCCTCGAGCCCCTGGAACTCGTCGATGATCTCCGCGAGTGCCGCGGGTGTGGTGTGAGTCGTCATATCCCTTCCAGACTATGCCAGGTGATGCGCGGCGCGGCGGCCTCGTGGTGAGACCGCCGCGCCGGCATCGGTGCCTAGTGTTCGCGCCTTAGCGGAGCGCGTGCCTAGTGTCCGCCCTCAGGAGAGCGGCCACGTGCCTCGTTCTTCACCCTTAACAATCGGAACGCGCACCGCATTTCCCCACTCGGTCCACGAGCCGTCATAGTTGCGGACGTTCTCGAAGCCCAGGAGGTACTTGAGCGCGAACCACGTGTGGCTCGACCGCTCGCCGATGCGGCAGTACGCCACGACCTCGTCGCCGGCGGTGAGGCCAGCCTCGTTGAGGTAGAGCGCCTCGAGGTCGCCGCGCGACTTGTAGGTGCCGTCCTCGGCGGCGGCGCGGGCCCACGGGATGGACGCGGCCGTCGGAATGTGGCCACCGCGGAGCGCGCCCTCCTCGGGGTACGCGGGCATGTGCGTGCGCTTGCCCGTGTACTCCTCGGGGGAGCGGACGTCGATGAGCGGCTTGCCGAGGTGCGCGAGCACCTCGTCCTTGAACGCGCGGATGGGCGCGTCGTCGCGGACGACGACGGGGTAGTCGCCTTCGACCGGGGTCGGGACCTCGGTGGTGAGCTCGCGGCCCTCGGCGATCCACTTGTCGCGGCCGCCGTCGAGGAGGCGGACGTCCTCGTGGCCGAACAGTGTGAAGACCCACAGCGCGTACGCGGCCCACCAGTTCGACTTGTCGCCGTAGATGACCACGGTCGTGTCGCGGGAGATGCCCTTGGAGGAGAGGAGCTTCGCGAACGCGGGGCCGTCGACGTAGTCCCGGGCCACCTCGTCGTTCAGGTCGGTGTGCCAGTCGACCTTGACCGAGCCCGGAATGTGACCCGTCTCGTAGAGCAGGACGTCCTCGTCGGACTCGACGACGGCGAGCTTGGCGTCCTCGAGCGCGCCTCCGGCGAGCTGGGCGGCGAGCCACTCGGTGGAGACGAGGCGCTCGGGATGGGCGTAGGCGGCGAACTTCTCGTTCGTGTCGAGGGGGTAGCTCATGGCGGTTGCCTTTCGCTCGGGTGAGTCGGGGCCGCGGCCAGCCACGACCGCGTGCTCCTGGGAAGTCCCTCCCAGCGTAGCCACGGAGCGCGCACGGGGTGAGTGTCGCCGTCGTCCGTTGTCATGCTGCGAAACATGACGTGCGTCTCCGCGATATCCTTGCCCTTGCCCCTCACACCGATGTAGCGCCCCTGTGGGCCCATGTAACGGACGGATTCCTTGGCGACTGTCGCACACCTGACCACCCGCACGCCGAAAGTGTCCGCTGAAGAGATCCTGGCTGGCTTCCACCCCTCGCCGCGCTTCGGCGGGGTCTCCTTCGCGAGCTACCGCCCGGACCCGGCGCAGCCCTCTCAGGCGGCGGCCGTCAAGTCGCTCGAAGACTTCGGGGTGTCCGTGGACGGCGCGCGGGACGGCGGGGGACTGTTCTCCAAGCTTTTTCGGGCCAACAAGTCGAAGGGGCGCGCCGGCGTCTACCTCGACGGCGGGTTCGGGGTGGGGAAGACCCACCTTCTCGCGTCGCTGTGGCACTCCGTGCCGGGCCCCAAGGCGTTCGGCACGTTCGTTGAATACACGAACCTCGTGGGCGCGCTGTCCTTCCGCAAAACGGTCGAGGCGCTCAGCACGTACCGCCTCGTCTGCATCGACGAGTTCGAGCTCGACGACCCGGGGGATACCGTCCTCATGTCGCGGCTCATGCGCGAGCTTGCCGACGCCGGGGTCAAGCTCGCCGCGACGTCTAACACGCTCCCCGGCTCGCTCGGCGAGGGGCGCTTCGCGGCGGTCGACTTCCAGCGCGAGATCCAGGTGCTCGCCGACCAGTTCGACGTCGTGCGGATCGATGGCGACGACTACCGCCACCGCGGGCTTCCGGCCGCGCCCGCGCCGCTCAAGCCCCACGAGCTCGACGCGCGGATGAACGCCGAGTTCGACGGCGGCACTGTCGCCGTTGACGACTTCGGCGCCCTCTTGACTCACCTCGCGGGCGTGCACCCGAGCCGCTACCGCCAGCTCATCGACGGGATCGACGGCGTCGTATGGAAGGACGTCCGCACGATCGAGGAGCAGGCGGTCGCCCTCCGCTTCGTGGTCCTCGCGGACCGGCTGTACGACAAGGACGTGCCGATCCTCGCCTCCGGCGTGCCGTTCGACCAGCTGTTTACCGCCGAGATGATGGCGGGCGGATACCTCAAGAAGTACTTCCGCGCGGTCTCCCGGCTTACGGCCCTCGCCCGCGAGGGCCAGGCACACGAGCCGGCGTAGACGCAGAAATGCCGGTCCCGCCTCTCAGCGGTACCGGCATCCCTGTGACGTGATCTTGGTCGGTCCGGCCTGCGCCGGCTGAGTCTCTAGGACTGGCCCCCGAGAGATCGGGACGACGACTCGATTCGATCGAGCCTCATAGCGCAGTTACCGGCCCTGCCCGCGATTGCGTCGACTTGAGACACGGCCACCTCCTTTCACTCAGGGAGCCACAGTGCTCCACCACGAACGATAGTAGCCACGTGCCGGGCCCAATCCAACACCCTCCCCAGAGTTGGGGGCATGTTTCCCGGGGAAGGCGTTGGGGGCGGCCCGCACGTGGCTACCGGGAGAAGAGAGCCGACGGCGCTGCGGATATGACGCCGGTTCTACCGCTTCGGGAATGAACGGTTGGTTAACGGAAGGTGGCCAAACGGGGGAGCGAGGCGCCAGTGGCCCGGAATCGTGCCGGAGGAGAAGGCCGGATACGCGAAACGGCGCCTCGAGAGGCGCCGTGCGGGGTGGGCGATACTGGGATCGAACCAGTGACCTCTTCCGTGTCAGGGAAGCGCGCTACCGCTGCGCCAATCGCCCAAGGGGACCTCTTCTGCCTGAGAGAATCCCGTAAAGAAGAAGAGAGCGGACGACGAGACTCGAACTCGCGACATCCACCTTGGCAAGGTGGTGCTCTACCAACTGAGCTACGTCCGCACGAAAGGCCGTGAAGCCTCTCCGTGGGCGATACTGGGATCGAACCAGTGACCTCTTCCGTGTCAGGGAAGCGCGCTACCGCTGCGCCAATCGCCCGGAAATCCGGAGCAAACCGGAAATCAGGATATTCACCGAGGTGGGGACGGGATTCGAACCCGCGTATACGGCTTTGCAGGCCGCTGCCTCGCCTCTCGGCCACCCCACCGTGTTGGCATCCCGACGAGGATGCTTCCGACAGTGTCCTGCGAGCGGACGACGAGACTCGAACTCGCGACATCCACCTTGGCAAGGTGGTGCTCTACCAACTGAGCTACGTCCGCAGGGTTGTTGCCTGGCCCTCGCCGCACCCGCGGCTTTGCGGGCCGCGTTCGGGCTCGTGGCCGCGCTTCAACGAGTAAAGACTCTACAGAACGGGCGGGCAATGCACAAATCGCTCGACGGCGAACCGCCGGTTGCCGAACGGTGAACCACACCCATGCAATTCGAGGGCCGTGATTTGAGATCTGGGCGCGGCGTGGGCTAGAGTCTTAGAGCGCTCGCAAGCCGGGTGCCGCACCGAGAACTCGGGCGATTGGCGCAGTGGTAGCGCGCTTCGTTCACACCGAAGAGGTCACTGGTTCGAACCCAGTATCGCCCACAACTGGACCCCCGGACGCTGTCCGGGGGTCCTTGTTTTTTCCGCCACGTGCGTTGTCAGACCCGTGTGAAAGGGTGCTCCCATGACAGTCCCTGGCCTCGCCGCAGAATCTCCCGACGGTTTCGGCAGGATGTATCGGCGTTCCCTTTCCGCCGAGCCCACCGTCCCGTCGATCACGACCGTCATCGCCCAGCAGCCCCTCGATCTCGACGGCTGGCGCAGCTATATGGCGGCGCGGCACGTCGCAGATCACCCCGAGCTGCGCGATGCGCTCGACAGCCCGGCTCGGATCCGACAGCTCGTCCGGACGGCCGTCGATGCGTCGGAGGACTACGCGAAAGCCGCCGCGCAGCGGGGAGACCGAGTCCATACCTTCGCCGAGCAGCTCGCGCTGCGCGCGCTGGACCGACCGCATCGTCTCGACGAGGCCCGCGAGGCGCTCAGGGCCCAGGGCGAGGAGGCGTTCGCCCTCAACGTCGAGCACTGGTGGGAGAGTTTCGGCGTCGAGCCGATCGCCCCGGAGCTCACGGTGTGGAACACGTCAGTGGGCTATGCCGGGACCCTCGACCTCGTGGCGCGGATCAACGGTCGGATCTGCCTCGTGGACTACAAGACGAAGGGCACCACTCGGGACGGGCGCGTCAAGCCGCCGGACGAGAAGGTCGCGATGCAGCTCGTCGCTGGCATGAAGGCCGAGGAGGGCCTCGTGGACGCTGCGGCGGGGGAGTGGGAGCCCTGGAAGTATGGCGAGGATCCCCTGCTCATCGCTGTCGCGATCGGGGAGACGGAGTTCGCGGCGGTCCGCGTCAACCCTGAGGTCCGCAAGTTCCACTGGCTCACGTTCTGCCGGCTGCGCCGCGTCTGGGCGGCTCGGGTCGAGGCGGCCTCGGCGGGGCGGACGCTCCTGCCGCTCCCGCCGCCTCCGCCCAGCGCGGAATAGACTGACCCCAGCCCCTCACCCGTTCCGAAAGGCTTCCCCCGCCATGGCTATCTTGCCCATCCGGATCATCGGCGACCCCGTGCTGCGCACGCCCGCGGACCCCGTGGTCGAGTTCGGGCCAGAGCTCGAGCGGCTCGTCGCGGACATGATGGAGACGATGGAGGACGTCGACGGCGCGGGTCTCGCGGCGCCGCAGGTCGGCGTCGGGCAGCGCGTCTTCACGTACCAGATCGACGGGACGCGCGGGCACCTCGTGAACCCCGTCCTCGAGCTCTCCGAGGACTTCCAGGACGACGTGGTCGAGGGCTGTCTCAGCATCCCGGGGGTCGCCTTCCCGGTGCGGCGGCGACGCACCGTCACGGCCTCGGGCTTCGACGCGCAGGGGAACGCCGTGACGATCGAGGCCGAGGGCATGCTCGCGCGGGCCTTCCAGCACGAGACCGACCACCTCGACGGGATCCTCTTCGTTGACCGCCTCGAGGGCGAGGAACGGCGCGCGGCACATCGGGCGATTCGGGCCATCGACTACTCCTCCGTGGCCGGGCAGACGGTCACGAAGCGAGCCGGGCACGTCGGTTCGGCTTTCGGCACGGGCGCGTCGTTCGGCGGCAGCGCGTCCAGCCCGGCGGGGAGGAACGCGTGAGGGTCCTCTTCGCGGGAACCCCCGAGGTCGCCGTCCCCTCGCTCGACCGCCTCGCGGCAGAGCCCGGCGTCGACCTCGTTGGGGTGCTGACCCGCCCGGACGCTCCGATCGGCCGCAAGCGGGTGCTCACGCCGTCGCCCGTCGCCGCGCGGGCCGCCGAACTGGGTCTGCCCGTTGTCAAGGCCGCGCGCATCACGGCAGAGGTGACCGATCGGCTTGCGGGGCTTCGCCCCGAGGTCGCCGCGATCGTCGCGTACGGGGGCCTCGTGCCGCCTGCGGCCCTCGCGGTGCCGGTGCACGGTTGGGTGAACCTCCACTTCTCCCTTCTGCCCGCGTGGCGCGGTGCCGCTCCCGTGCAGCACGCGGTGATCCACGGCGACGATGTCATGGGCGCGTCCACGTTCCGCCTTGAGGAGGGCCTCGACACGGGCCCGGTGTTCGGCACGCTCGCCCTGACCCCCGGTCCGGACGCGACCGCCGGCGAGTTGCTCGGCGAGCTCGCCGTGAGCGGGGCCGGGCTCCTCGCCCGAACGATCGCGGGCGTGGCAGACGGGACGCTCGCGCCCCAGAGGCAGGCCGGCGAGCCGACGTACGCACCCAAGCTCTCGCTCGAGGACGGCCACCTCGACTGGACGCAGCCGGCCATCGCGGTCCACCGCCGCGCGCGCGGCGTGACGCCCGAACCCGGGGCGTGGACCACCCTCCACGGCGAGCGGTTCAAGCTCGAGCCGCCGCTGCTCCGGCCCGACGTGACCGGCCTTCCGGCGGGCGAACTCTCCTTCGATGGGCAGAGGCTCCTCGTCGGGACGGGGACGCACGCGCTCGAACTCCTGCGGGTTCAGCCGTCCGGGAAGAAGATGATGGCCGCCGCGGACTGGGCGCGCGGCGCGGGGTCCG
>NZ_JBKZWT010000094.1:0-12483 GCF_047759905.1 Sinomonas sp. G460-2
CACCGCTGTGCAACCGCCGACGGCGCTCGTCGCCGCGTCGGACGAGCTCGCCTTCGGGGCGCTCGCCACGCTGCGCCGCGCGGGCCTCGACGTCCCGCGGGACTTCTCCGTGGTCGGCTACGACAACCACGAACTCGCTGGCGCCGTCGGCCTCACCACGATGGACCACGGTGTGGCCGATCAGGGCCGGCTCGCCGCGGAGTCCCTCGTCGCAGCCCTTTCGGGGTCCCCCGCAGCCGTCGGCCGGATCGATCCCTGCCTCGTGGTGCGCGGCTCGACCGCCCCGCCGCGCCGCCTCCGCGCGGGCACCTGCTGACTCCACACACCTGACCAACGAAGGGAACCCCATGGAATACCGCAAGCTCGGAAACTCCGGCATGTACGTCAGCGAGATCGCGTACGGCAACTGGATCACGCACGGCGACCAGGTGGACCAGGACGCCGCGACCGCGTGCGTCCGCGCCGCGCTCGACCTCGGGATCACCACGTTCGACACCGCCGACGCGTACGCCGGAACCCGCGCCGAGACCGCGCTCGGCGAGGCCCTCGACGGCGTCCGCCGCGAGGGCCTGGAGATCTTCACCAAGGTCTTCTTCCCCACCGGCGATGGCAAGAACGACCGCGGGCTGTCCCGCAAGCACATCATGGAGTCGATCAACGGCTCGCTGCGCCGGCTCCGCACCGACTACGTGGACCTCTATCAGGCCCACCGCTACGACTACGAGACCCCGCTCGAGGAGACCATGCAGGCCTTCGCGGACATCGTCCACGCCGGCAAGGCCCACTACATCGGCGTCTCCGAGTGGACGGTGGACGAGATTCGCCGCGCGGCCGCGCTCGCGAAGGAGCTCGGCATCGGGCTCGTCTCGAACCAGCCGCAGTACAACATGCTCTGGCGCGTCATCGAGCCCGAGGTCGTCCCCGTGAGCGAGGAGCTCGGGCTCGGGCAGATCGTCTGGTCGCCGATCGCCCAGGGCGTCCTGACCGGCAAGTACGCGCCCGGCGCCGCCGCGCCGTCGTCCTCACGGTTCTCCACCGCTGACGGCGGGACCAAGACCGAGCACCGCTACATGCAGCCCGCCGTCCTTGAGGCCATCCAGGGCCTGCGCCCGCTCGCGGACGAGGCCGGCCTCTCGATGGCCGCGTTCGCCGTCGCGTGGGTCCTGCAGAACACGAATGTCTCCGCGGCGATCGTCGGCGCCTCCCGGCCCGAGCAGCTCAAGGACAACGCGACCGCTTCAGGAGTGGTGCTCGATCCGGAGATCCTCGCGAAGGTCGACGCCGTTCTGGGCGACGTGGTGGTGAAGGACCCGGCCAGGGTCGAGTCCTTCCTCAAGCGCCCCTGAGCCTTCCCTCGTTCGGCCCGTCGCCGCCAGCCATCGTCCCGGCGTGGCACCAAGGCTGCGGCGGGCTTCAGAGCACCGCCGCGAGCAGGAATCCCGCCCAGGCCGCGAGCATGGCCGCGCCCAGGGTGCCGAGCGCGTTCAGGGCCGCGGTTCCGAGCCTCTTCGCCTGGACGAGGCGGATGGTTTCAACGCTTGCAGTGCTGAACGTCGTGTAGCCGCCGAGAAACCCGGTGCCCGCGATGGCGAGCAGCCCGGAGGGTGCCCCGCGCAGGGTCGCCCCAGCGAGGAGACCGAGCAGGAACGAGCCGGAGACGTTGATCAGGATGGTCCCCACGGGCAACGCCGTGCGCGCTTTGGCGCGGACGAGTCCGTCCACGACGAAGCGCGCGGCGGCCCCGACGCCTCCGGCCACGCCGAGAAAGATCACCGTCAACAGGGTCACCGGGCGCTCCTGGCGTGATGGTAGGCCGCCGCCCAGATGCCTAGGGCGCTGGCCAGCAGACCGCCGAGCACGGTCGCGGCGAGGTAGCCCAAGCCCTCAAGGCCGCGGCCCGTCACAAAGAGCTTCACGGCGTCGACGGCGAACGTGCTGTATGTCGTGAACGCCCCGATGAACCCGGTCCCGATGAGCAGGCGCAGGATTCTCAGGCCGCCCTCGTCGGGGCCGCGGCGGGCGAGGGCCTCGAGCAGGATCCCGAGAGCGAACGCCCCGGCGAGATTGATCACGAGGGTGGGCAGCGGCCAGCCGCCGGGGGCGGCAATCGCCAGACCGAGCCAGTACCTGGCCAGGGCCCCCGGGATCCCACCGGCGATCACCACGAGGATGTATCCGGGGTGCAGGTGAAGCGGCCGGCGCCGGCGGGGCGCGCCGAGGGTCCCGGCGTCAGGGTCCACGTTCAGCTGGCCCGGATTCCGTGGCTCGAAATCCACTTAGCTGTCCCCGCGCAGTCGACGTCGGCGATGCGCGAGCGGGACGACGACCACCGGGACGTCCTGGCTGTGGCCCAAGCGCACCGCCACGGATCCTGCGATCCGCTCCTCGAACCGGTGCGCGAGACCGTCCTCGCGCGTGCCCACGACGATGAGGGAGGCCCCCACTTCCCGGGCGTAGGAGGCCAGGGCGTGGGCGGGCTCACCCGACAGCGCAGCGAAGCTCCACGTGATCCCCGCCTCCGAGAGTTCGCCACGGAGGCCGTCGAGGAGGTCGGCGCGGACCTGAACGGAGTCGTCGTCCACGGCGTCCGGATCGATCGAGAGGAGTTCCACCCGTCCGCCGGGTTCCTCCTCGCTGATGACGGTCGGGTCGGCATAGGCGCACACGAGCCCGACCCCGAGGCCGTGGGCAAGATCCACGGCCCGGTGCAGAACCGCGAGTCCCTGCCCCGGGACCACCCCTGCCAGCACCGGACCCTCCAGCCGTCGGGGCCGGTACCCGGTTTCGGGCTGAGGATCCCTCTGGCCCTCGATGTCAGGCAAGGTCTCCTCCTCTGGTGGGCCGCCGCCGTCGTCTGTGTGGTGAAGCGCTACTTGGCGAGGCCGTAGAGGCGATCGCCCGCGTCGCCAAGGCCCGGCACGATGTAGGCCTTCTCGTTGAGCCGCTCGTCGATCGAGGCGAGGACGATCTTGACGTTAGCGTCGCCGAGCCCGGCCTCGAGCCGCGCGAGGCCCTCGGGCGCGGCGAGCAGGCAGATGCACGTGACGTCGCTCGCGCCGCGGCGGAACAGGAACTTGATGGCCTCGCTCAGCGTCCCGCCGGTCGCGAGCATGGGGTCGAGCACGAACACCTGCCGGCCCGTGAGGTCCTCGGGGAGCCGCTCGGCGTACGTGACGATGTCAAGCGTCTCCTCGTCGCGCGCCATGCCCAGGAAGCCGACTTCCGCCGTCGGCACGAGCTTCGTCATGCCCTCGAGCATGCCGAGGCCCGCGCGCAGGATCGGCACGACGAGGGGCGTCGGCTTCGTGAAGGCGGTCCCAACGGTCGTGGCGATGGGGGTCTCAATCGTCACGGGCTGGGTGCGCACCTCCCGCGTCGCCTCGTAGGCCAGGAGCGTCACGAGCTCCTCGGCGAGCTGCCGGAACACGGGGCTGGACGTGTTCTTGTCCCGCAGGACCGTCAACTTGTGGGCGACGAGCGGGTGGTCGACGACGAGTGTGCGCATGGCTGCCAAACTACCATTTGGCGGTGATGGCACGGCTCCCGGCCCGGTCCAGATCAAGCCCTCCCAGACGGCCGGCTGGGGCGACGATACGTGTTCTCCGGGCGGCCCGCGGGCTTGTATTCGAGGACGAGTTCGAGGTGGCCCTTGCGTTCGAGCTGGCTCAGATACCGGTGTGCCGTTGGGCGGGAGACACCGATGAGGGCGGACACCTCCTGGGCCCCCATCGGGGTCTCCGAGGCCAGAACAGCGTCGAGGATGTTCTGCATGGTGGGCGGCATGGGGCTCCGGTGCGGCTCCGGCGCTGACGGCGGGGCACCATGGCGGGACGCGAAGAGCTTGTCGATGTCCCGCTGACCGGTGATGCGGCGGTTCGAGTCGTCGCGCCACTTCCGGTAGGCCTCGAGCTGGTCGGTCAGCTGCCGCGCTCCGAACGGCTTCGCGAGGTAGTAGACCACGCCGCCGCGCATGGCCTCGCGCACGGTCGCAGCGTCCTGCGCGGCCGTGATGACGACCGCGTCGACGTCCACGCCCTCGTCTCGGAGCGAGCGCAGGAGGGAGAGGCCGTCCTCGTCGGGCAGGTAGACGTCGAGCAGAAGGAGTTGGGGCTTGAGGCGCGCAATGAGCTTGCGGGCCTCCGCCGCGGAGTGCGCCTCCCCAACGCACGCGTAGCCCGGCAGCTCGTCGATGTGCTCGGCGTGCAGGCGCGCCACGCGGTAGTCGTCATCGACTACCAGGGTTCGGATCATTCGCGTTCCTTCGCTTCCATGGTCGGCCCGGGAAACCAGACCTCGAACCGGCCGCCCGGCCCCGGGAACACGTCCAGCGTGCCGCCCGAACGCCTCACGATCCTAGCCACGAGGGCGAGGCCGATGCCTCGACGCAGGCCGGGCCGGGCCTCCTTGGTGGAGAATCCGTCGTGGAACACCTCGTCGACGAGGTCCGCGGGGACGCCGGGGCCGGTGTCGCGGACGGAGATGAAGACCCCGTCGGAGTCGTCGAGATGGAGCGTCACCGTCCGCTCCCCCGAGGTCCCGGCCAACGCATCGATCGCGTTGTCCAAGAGGTTCCCCACGAGGGTGAGCAACTCTACCGTGGGCAGCTCTGGCTGCTTGAGCTGCGAGGACTCGGTCACGACGAGCGCGACGCCCTGCTCGGCGGCGACCGTCGCCTTGGCGAGGACGAGCGCGGCGAGCTCGGGCGGCTCGATGCGCGATCTGAGGCCCTCGCCCAGCGAGCGCGCGGTGTCGGAGATCGTGGACACGAAGCTGCGCGCCTTCTCCACGTGGCCTGCGTCGAGGAGGCCCGTGACTACGTGGAGCCGGTTCGCGTACTCGTGCTCCTGCGCGCGGAGCGCCTCGATGAGCCCCTGGGTCGAGCGCAGGTCCCGCACGAGCGCCTCAGTTTCGGTCCTGTCGCGCAGCGTCACCACGGCCCCGACGCTACGCCCCGCGACGCTCACCCGACGCCGGTTGGCCACGAGGAGCGCGTCGTCGGTGATGACCACCTGGTCGTCCCCTCCGCCGTCGTCGGTCAAGACCTCGAGGAGACGGCCGGGCGGCACGAGTTCGTCGATCCGCTTGTCGATGAGCGTTCCGTCGAGGCCCAGGAGGCGGCGGGCCTCGCTGTTGATGACCGTGACCCGCCCTCCGTCGTCGAGACCGATCATGCCCTCGCGGATGCCGTGCAGGAGCGCCTCCCGGTTCTGCAGGAGCGAGGTCATCTGGCCGGGCTCGAGACCATACGTGGCGCGCTTGATCCGCTGGGCGAGGATCACGGAACCCACCGTGGCGCCGGCCAGGAGGAGGGCGAAGAGCCCCGCAATGCCGAGGGCCTCGTCCGCGAGGTCCTGCTCGACGGACGATTCGAGGATCCCCACGGACACCTGCCCCACGATCGCGCCCACATCGTCCTTGATGGGCACCTTCGCGTTCGCCGAGACGCCGAGGCTCCCGTTCTGGGTGCCGAGGTGGCTGTGCCCGTCCATGATCGCGAGGGGCTCTTCGAGCTGCAGCCCGATCTTGAATCGGTTCGGATGGGACAGCCTCATCGCGTCGAGTCCGGTGACGACGACGTAGGTCACGTCGGTCTCGTCCGTCACCCGATCGGCGAGGTCACGGATCCAGCGGGTCGGATCCCTCGCGACGACCGCCGCCGCGATGCCCGGAGTCTCGGCCACCGTCGTCGCGACCGCCAAGGAGCGGAGCCGGTACTGGCCGTCGAGCACGTTCCGCGTGACATGGCTCGCGATCACGACCCCGATGACCGCCGTCACGAGCAGGACGAGGCTCGTCCAGGCCAGGATCTGGGACGCAAGCGGACGGTGCCGCCACCACTGCGCGAAGTACCGAACGCCCCTCACACCGCTCCCTTCGGAGAAAAACAATCCCCATGAACTAAACGCACAGAATGAATTCAATGCGAAAAACAACAACATTTTTCCGAACCATTGTCGGTTGAATAATTGCATTTCTAGGGTATTCCACGACCCTGTGATTCCCATCACGCACCCCGAGGAAGGACTTCACCACGATGACGTCAGTGAAGCAGTGGGACGGATCGGCAGCGGGCACAGCAGCCCCAGCCATCCGGATCCAGAACGTCACCAAAAGGTTCCGGACCCCGTCCGGCGCCGCCTACACAGCCTTGAAGGATATCGACCTGACGGTCGAAGCGGGAGAATTCTGCGCCGTCGTCGGCCCCACCGGATGCGGAAAGTCCACGACCCTGACCCTCATCACGGGCCAGGAGAAAGCATCCGAGGGAACGGTCGAGGTCCACGGCCGGCCCGTCAACGGCATCACCCCGGACTGCGGCTTCATGTTCCAATCCGACGCGATCCTCCCGTGGCAGAGCGTCCTCGACAACGTCTCCGCCGGCCCGCGCTACCGCGGCGCCCCGAAGGCCGCGGCGCACGCCAACGCCCGCGACTGGATCCGCCGCGTGGGGCTCGCCGGGTTCGAGGACAACTACCCGCACCAGCTCTCGGGGGGCATGCGCAAGCGCGTCGCCCTCGCGCAGAACCTCATCAACGAGCCGCGCATCCTGCTCATGGACGAGCCGTTCAGTGCCCTCGACGTCCAGACCCGCGCCAAGATGAGCGCCGAACTGCTGAGCCTGTGGGAGCAGACGCGCCCCGCCGTCGTCTTCGTCACCCACGACCTCGAGGAGGCCATCGCGCTCGCGGACAAGGTCGTGGTGCTCACCGCCGGGCCGGGCGGCCGGGTCAAGGCGACGTTCCCCATCGACCTGCCTCGCCCCCGGCCCGTGCAGGAGATCCGCTTCGACCCGAAGTTCGTCGAGATCTACCACAGCATCTGGGAGGCGCTCCGCGAGGAAGTGGACATCGCCTACGCCCAGACCCAGCGCGCCGGAGCCGGAAAGGGCGCGGCGTGAACCGAGCATCGACCGTCAAGGAGAATCCCGTGTCCACCACCACGGCGCAGAACAGCCCCGCTCGTCCCACCTCCAGTCAACGGCCGACGGCGCGCAAGCAGCGCCGCGGTGCGGGAGCCTCGCGCTGGGCGGTCTTGGGCACCCAGGCCGCCATCGTCGTCGTCCTCGTTGCGAGCTGGGAGAGCCTCGTCCGTGCGGGGGCCCTCGATCCCCTGCTGTACGGGCAGCCCTCGCGCATCGTCGAGCAGCTCGTCTTCTGGGTCACCGAGGGCACCCCCAACGGTTCGCTAGGGACCCAGATCCTCATCACGCTCGAGGAGGCGCTCATCGGCTTCGCCATCGGAACGGCGCTCGGGATCGTCTTCGGCGTCGGGCTCGGGCGGATCGACTTCCTGGCGCGCGTGTGCGGGCCGTTCATCAAGGTGGTCAACGCGATCCCGAGAATCGTGCTCGGCGCCTCGTTCGTGGTGATGTTCGGCCTCGGGCTCATGTCCAAGGTCATGCTCGTGATCGTCCTCGTGTTCTTCGGCGTGTTCTTCAACGCCTTCCAGGGAACCCGCGAGGTGGACCGGAACTTCATCGCCAACGCCCAGATCCTCGGCGCGAGCCCGTGGCAGGTCACCACCAAGGTGGTCATCCCGTCGGCGTTCTCGTGGATCATCGCGAGCCTCCACGTCGCCTTCGGCTTCGCGCTCATCGGCGCGATCGTCGGCGAATTCCTCGGCTCGCAAATGGGCCTCGGTAACCTCATCCGCCAGGCCCAGGGCAACCTCAATCAGAACGCCATCTGGGCCGCGATGCTCATCATGGCCGTCGTGGCCCTCGTCGCCGAGTGGCTCATCACCAAGCTCGAACACCGGCTCCTGCGCTGGCGGCCGCCGCAGCGCAGCGGCGGAGCCGAAGCGTAGAACCCCGTCCACCCACGCATCCCACCGCACCACGCAATTCCCTGCACCACGCATTCCTGAGGAGAACCATGCGCAAGAAATCTGTCCTGGCCACGGGCGCCGCTGCCCTGGCCGTCACCATCGCCCTGAGCGGGTGCGCGAACAATGTGGCTGGCGAGTCCCAGAAGGTCCAAAAGGCCGGCGACGCGAGCGGCAAGACCGTGAGGGTGATGGTCGGCGGCCTCAACAAGCAGATCTATCTGCCCTTCATGCTCGCCGAGCGGCTCGGGTACTACAAGGAAACGGGCCTCAACATCGAGATCAATGACGAGCCCGCGGGCGCGAGCGCCAAGACAAGCCTCCTCGCGGGTCAGATCGACGCCGTGGGCGGCTTCTACGAGCACAACCAGATTCTGCAGGCCAAGGGCAAGGACACCGTGGCCGTCGTGTCGATGCTCCGGGCCGCGGGTGAGGCCGAGGTCTGCCGCTCGGACCTCAAGGGAGTCATCAAGGGCGCCGCCGACTTCAAGAACCGCAACCTCGGCATCACCGACCAGGGCTCCGCGACCGACTACATGACGCAGTACATCACCAAGCACGGCGGCGTGGACCCGTCCGAAACCCACCGCATCGGCGTCCAGGCTGGCGGCACGTTCATCGCCGCCCTCGACCACAAGAACATCGACTGCGGCATGACCACCGAGCCCACCATCTCCCAGGTGGTGAGCAGCGGGAAGGGCTTCCTCCTGTACGACGGCCGGACAGTGGCCGGCACCAAGGACATGTTCGGCGGGAACTACCCCACCACGAGCCTGTACCTCATGCTCGACTACGTCGAGAAGAACAAGGACACGGTCCAGCTGCTCGTCAACGCGTACGTCAAGACCCTCAAGTGGATTCAGGACCACTCGGCGGCCGAGATCACGGAGAAGCTGCCGGAGGACTACTACAAGAGCATCGGCAAGGACGCCTACGTCAAGGCGCTCGAGGAGTCCAAGGACATGTTCAACCCCACGGGGCTCATGCCCGAGGGCGGTCCGGAGCAGGTGGCCAAGGTCCTCCAGGCCAACCCCGAGGTCGGGGGCAAGACCATCGACGTGTCCAAGACCTACACCGACGAGTTCGTGAAGAACGCAAAGTAGGGCCGCTTCTCACAAGCGACCGGAGGGGGGACCGCACCGATGGTGCGGCGACCGAAGGCGGGGCCCGCACCCATGGTGCGGGCCCCGGCTGCGCGTTAACGGCCCAAGGCCGCCCTTCGAAACCGGCGTCATGCGCGTGCCCCGGCCGTCTCTTCCTCAGTATCGGCGGGGGGTCATCGCGAGAAAGGCCCGGGCTTGTTCGACCATGAAGTAGGTGGCGCCCTGCGCTACCTCGCACGCGGCCTCGGCGTGCGGATCGTCGGCGCGCCCGGAAGCGGCCGAACCACCGTCGCCAAGCGGCTTGTCGAGGAGCTCGAGCAGCGCGGATCCTCCGTGTACAGCGTCTTCGCGGTCCCCTCGCTCCAGGCCGTGCCGTTCGCAGGGATCCTCTCGCTCGGGCTCGACCTGCGCTCGCGCGCCGTCGGCATCCTCGGAGTCTCCGACCTCCTGTCCGAGCACCTCTCGCGGCCCGGCTCGCGGGTGATCGTGCTCGACGACGTCGACAACCTGGACCGCGAATCGCTCAGCGTGGTGGACATCGTGCACAAGCGCACGAACGTCCCGATCGTCGTCACGACCGGGGACGTGCCGTTCCGCACCTCGACGCCGGCCACGGCGGCTCTGGGCCGCTGGCCGCAGGCCACGATCGCGATCCCTCCACTGCGCTACGAGCACGTCAACGGCCTCGTGGCGGAGATGCTCGGCGCCCCGGCCGATGTGGACGTCGCGGCGCGCATCCTCGCCTCATCGGGCGGCAATCTGCGGCTCGCGGTGCGCATCATCGAGACGGCGGTGCTCGGCGAGCGCCTCGTGCTGCGGGACGGCCGGTGGTGCCTGAACGGCGGCACGCTCATGAGTGTGCATCTCCACAGCACGGTCGAGGCTCTCCTCGATGGCCTCAGCGACGAGGAGTTCCGGGCGCTCAACACGATGGCGCTCCTCGGACCGGGTCCCCTCGAGCGGCTCATCGCGACGATCGGCCCCGACCTCTTGGACCGGCTCGAACACCGCGGCCTCGTGTCCGTGGTTCCGGGTCAGGACGGCGCGCTTCTCGTTTCGGTGTTCCCGCCCGTCGTCGAGGACTATCTCAAGGGCCACATCGGCACCACGAGGAAGATCTTCCGCAGCGCGATCACGGACGCCTTCGCGGCCTCGACGTTCGACCTCGCCCCACCCGCGGCAGCCGATTCCTCGGCGGCGATCGCCGTGCTCCGCGCCGAGATGAACGGCAATCATTCGGCCACGGCCCAGTACTTCCACAGCCGCCTCGAGGACCTCGGGCGGCTCTACTTCGACGCGTGGGACGCGGACCGCAGCATGTCCAACGCGGTCGCGTTCCTTCGCGTGTATTGGGGCGCCCCCATCGACCGGAAGCGCGTCGAGGAGGTCTTCGCGCACACCGACCCCACGAACAGCGAGCCCGGTGATCGCCTGTTCTTCACGATGACTCACGCGCTGTGGGTGGCGCTCACCGCCGAGAACCTCGAGGATGCGACCCTGCTCATGGCGGAGTTCGCGGAGGCCGAACCGGGCTGGGCCGTCGAGGCGGAGGCCTGGGCGCTCCTCCTCGAGGCCTCCTACCACCGCGTCCCCGCGGACCTCGACGACGCGTTCGCCCGCTGGACCAATCGGAACCCCGCGAGCGGGGTGGTCCCGGCGGTGCGTGGGCTCCTCGAGCTGTTCCGCTTCCGCCCGGAGGAGGCGCTTCTGATCGCGGACACCGCGACGGGGTTCGAGAGCCTCCCCCGCTTCGACTCGCTCATTCGCGGGTTCGCGCTCTTCGCGAGCGGGCGCGTCGACGAGGCGATCGTCTTCTCCCTCGAGCGGCGCCGGGACGCCCAGCTCGCCGTCGACCAGTTCAGCCTCGTGACCCAGAGCTACGTGGCCGCCGTCGCCCTCTTCTCCCGTGGGCTGTTCGACGAGGCCGAATACGTCATGGGCACCACGTTTGCGCTGGGCCGGCCGGGCTTCCTCGTGGAGTCGCTGTACAACGCAATGGTGCGCCTCTCGTCGCTTCGGCATCCGTCGTCTCCAGGCGCGCACGCGGGCACGTCGGCACGGGACGTCGGCGCCCTCCCGGGCACCGGCAAGGGGGTCTACGACCTCGTCCGAAAGCAGCCCGCGAGCGCTGAGAAGTTCGACGACGCCGCGAGCCGGCTCATCGACGAACAGCTCCTCCACGGCTACGTGCTCGAGGCGACATATACGGGACTTTTCACGCTCTGTCTGCTCCCTGGGCCGCGGGTCAAGGCGCGCCTCCAGGGCATTCTGGACGAGCGCGGCGTCGCCCAGCACCGCCAGCTCCTCGCCATCGCGGACGCCGTGATCGGCGTCGACCTTCCGCATCTCGCGCAGCTCCTCGACGGCTACGTTCCGGACGAGGACACCTACCAGATCACGATGCTCCTGCGCGGGGCGACGCAGCGGTACCGGCTCGGCGGCGAGGCGGCGGAAGCGATCGCGGGCCTCGAGCGGGCCACGAAGGCCTTCGCGGCCCGCTTCCCCACGGAGGGCCAGTTCATGTCCATCGAGCCGAGCGGCGCGGCGCCCATGCTCACGGCGCGCGAGGCCGAAGTGGCTCTCCTCGCCGAGGAGCGCAGCAATCAGGACATCGCGGCGCTGCTCAAGCTGAGCATCCGGACGGTCGAAAGCCACATCTCCAACGGTCTCCGCAAGACGGGCACGTCTACCCGTCGGCAGCTCGCCGAGGTCGCGCGCCGCGCGGCGGGCGCCCATGCCCAATCATCCTCGCGGAGGATAGAGACGTAAGTCCCTTGGGCCGTACACTGAGCCCCATCCTCGGTAAGGAGGTGAGGCGTCATGAAGACGCTCATGGTCTCCTTGCTCGCATACTCCACCGCAGCAACTGGGGCGCTGTTGGGTGCGTGGTTGGCAGCGAAATGGCCGAACCCACGGTGGAGTTCATTCCTGGTGTCGTCGGGGGTGATCGTGGCGACCGTTGCCGTGTGGGCACAGGTGATCTGACGGACGCACCGCGTCGTTCGCCAGGGGCCCACGCCACGGCGTCCCTATCATGGAGCCATGGCAGCCCCCGATCCGCAGCATGAGGCGTGGATGCGCCGCGCCCTTGCGGCGGCCCGGGACGCGCTTCCGACTGGAGACGTGCCCATCGGTGCTGTCGTCGTGGGTCCCTTCGGCGACGTGATCGCCGTCGGCCGCAACGAGCGTGAGGCGCTCGGGGACCCGACCGCGCACGCGGAGATGGTCGCCATCCGCGCGGCTGCCGCGGCGCTGCAAGCGGACCGCGGCGGCGGGGACGGCTGGCGGCTCGAAGACTGCACGCTGGTGGTCACCCTTGAGCCGTGCGCGATGTGTGCGGGGGCGATCGTGCTGGCCCGGATCCCGCGGGTCGTGTTCGGCGCGTGGGACGAGAAGGCGGGGGCCGCGGGGAGCGTGTTCGATGTTCTGCGTGAGCGCCGCCTCAACCACCGCGCCGAGGTGTATGGGGGCGTCCTCGCGGACGAATGTGGCGAGCTCCTGCGGGAGTTCTTCGCGGCCCATCGCTGATGTTCGCTGCCGCCCTCCATCCGGGCCA
>NZ_JBKZWT010000095.1:0-12300 GCF_047759905.1 Sinomonas sp. G460-2
CTCGAGCGCGTCGCGGAGCGCGTTGGCGAACAGCACTAGCGCCATGCACACGATCCCGACCGCGAGGCTCGGCCACAGGATGAGGATCGGATTGAGGGCAATCTTGCGGAAGCCGTCGTTGATCATGCTGCCCCACGAGGGGACGCTGCTGTCGCTCACGCCGAGGAATTCGAGCCCGGCCTGAATCGCGATGCCGATCCCGAGCAGGCGCGCGGTCTGAATGATGACGGGGGCGCGAACCACCGTGAGGATGTGGCGGCCCAGGATGCGCGCGTCGCCGAGCCCGGAGACGCGGGCCGCGTCGACGTACAGCTCGTTGCGCACCGACTGCACGGCCCCGCGCACCACGCGGAAGAAGCCGGGGAACAGGAGGACGCCGAACACCGCCATGGCGATCCACACCGAGGGGCCGACGACGGCGCGCACCGCGAGGAGCACGACGATGCCCGGGAGGGCCATCGTGAGGTTGTTGACCCACGTGGAGACGCCGTCGAACCAGCCGCCGTAGTAGCCAGCGATGAGCCCGCACGTGACGCCGATGACGAGGGCGATCGCGACGGCGAGGGCCGCGCCCAGCAGGTTGATCCGGCTGCCCCAGAGCAGGCGGCTCAGGACGTCGCGCCCCGAGCTGTCGGATCCGAGCAGGTGATGCGGGCTCGGGCCGGCCATCGCGTCGCGCAGACTCACGGCGTTCGGATCGGGCAGGCCCAGGAGCGGCACGAGGACGGCCGCGAGGATCACGATCGCGAGGAGTGCCGCGGAGGCGGCCCCGAGCGGATTGCGGAGGAAGCGCCGCGCGACCCTGGCCCGGGGAACCACCGGTTCGACCTCGACGGGGGCTTCGGTAGCGAGGGTCATGAGAGGCGCACCTTCGGGTTGAGCCACGCGACGGCGAGGTCGACGATGAGGTTGACGGCGACGATGATGAGGACGACGGCGAGCAGGACTCCCAGGATGAGCGGCAGGTCCGTGCGGCTCGTCGACTCGACGGCGAGCGAGCCGAGGCCCGGGAGGGCGAAGACCGACTCGATCACCACGGCCCCGCCGAGGATGCCCACGACGTGCACCGCGAGCGTGGTCAGGCCGTTGACGGACGCGTTGCGCAGGACCGTCGTGAGGACGATGCGGCGCTCCGAGAGGCCCCGGCTCCGCACAGTGCGGACGTAGTCGTGGCGGAGGACGTCAAGCGCTGAGCTCCGGACCTGTTGGGCCACGCCCGCGACGCCGCCGATCGTGAGGGCGATGACGGGAAGCGTAAGGGTCCTGGCCCAGTCGCCCGGCGACTTCGTGAACGCGACGTACCCCGTGGCCGGGAACAGCTTGAGCTGGATGGCCAGGACGGTGACGAGGAACAGGGCCACGATGAACGCCGGGAGGGCGTCGCCGAGGGTCGCGAGGACCTGCAGCGTGCGGTCGATCCAGCCCCGCTTGACGGCCGCGAGCAGCCCCACCGCGAACGCAAGGACGCCCGTGAGGAGGGTGACGATGACCACGAGGCTCAGCGTCACGGGGAGGCGGACCTCGAGGATCTTCCAGACCGGCTGGCTCGCGAAGTACGAGTTGCCGAAGTTCCCCGTGAGCGCGTTGCCGAGCCACGTGAAGTACTGGACGATGAGCGGCTGGTCGAGTCCCAGCTCGTGGTTCTTGAGCGCGACCTGCGCCTCGCTCGCGTTCTCGCCGAGGACGTTGCGGGCGATGTCCCCGGCCGCGGGGTAGAGCATGACGTAGGCGATGAAGGACACCGCCACGAGGAGCACGGCGGCGGACGCGAGGCGCCTGAGGAGGAAGACGGTCATCGCCTACTGACCGGTCGGCTTGTAGTTGTAGATGGACGGAACGGCCTGCTGGGACTGCGGCTGCACGTCCACGGACTTGCCGTAGTAGAAGTTGCTCTCGTTCCGGTACAGGGGGCTGAACCAGTAGTTGTCCACGATGTACTTGTTGATCTGCTTGTCCGCGTCGGCGCGCGTCGCGTCGTCGCCCGTCTGGGCCTTCGCGATGAGGGCGTCGAGCTCGGGGCTCGCCGTCTTGAACGGATTCCATGGCCCGCTCGGGGCGATCTCGAACGCGATGTGGCGCCAGTCGGTGTACTGGCTCAGGGACATGTAGGAGATCGCGAAGTCGCCGCGCTGCATCGACGGGATCGGCTGGCCGGGGCCCCATTGGTGCCGCGTGACCGTGACGCCGACGTCCTTCCAGTTCTGCTCGATCGCGTCGTAGATGGCCGGATCGAAGACCTGCGTGACGGGCAGCGTGACGGCGAGATTCTGAACCACGGCGTCCTTGAGGAGCTGCTTGGCCTTGTCGGGGTTGTACTGGTACGCGTTGTCGAGCGACGCGTCGTAGCCCTTGGTGCCCGGCCGGAACGTCTGGCTCGTCAGAGTGCCCTTGCCGAGGTACACCTTCTGGAGGAGGGTCTGGCGGTCGATCGCGAGCGTGAGGGCCTGCCGGACGCGCACGTCGGCGAGCTGCGGCATCTTCTTGCCGTCGCGGTCGAAGAAGAAGATCCCCTCCCAGTTCACCTCGAACGGCTTGTGCTGGAGCCCGGCGGCGTCAGCGTCGGCCGCGCTCGAGGCACGGGCGAGGATGGCGGCGTCGATCTGGCCGGACTTGAGCGCGTTGAGGCGAGCGGTCTCGTCCGTGAGGATCTGGAACACGACCTTGTCGTACGGGAGCTTGTCTCCCCAGTAGTTCGGGTTGCGCACCATCGTGATCTTCGAGCCCGCGACCGTGTTGGCCGCGTCGAGCGTGTACGGGCCGGAGCCGACGGGCTGCGTCTTGATCCCCGCGGTGGTGAGCGCCTTGGGGCTGCCCATGTAGCCGAGGGCGTTCGAGAGGGCGTACGGCAGATCGGGATCGGGCGTGGACAACCGCAGCACCACCGTGGTCGCGTCGGGCGCCTCGACGCTCTGGATCGCCTTCGCCGTGCTGGCGAGGGGGCCGTTCGCGGCCTTGAAGTGTTCCACGTTGGCCTTCACGGCGGCCGAGTCGAACGCCGCGCCGTCGGTGAAGGAGACGCCCGTGCGGAGCTTGAGCGTGTAGGTCTTGTTCCCGTCGCTCGCCGCCCACGAGGTCGCGAGCATGGGCGCGAGGCTGCCGTCCGGCTGCATCTTGAGCAGCGTGTCGTAGACCGACTGGTACACCGGAGCCAGGTGGCCCTCGTTGGCCTGCGCGGGGTCGTAGCTCGTGGGCTCCTGCAGCGAGCCGATGGTGAGGAGCGGCGCCGTCGCCGGCCCGTTCTGGCCCGAGGCCGACGATTCGGTCGAGCTGCTGCAGGCGGAGAGGGCCCACACCGAGAGGGCGGCGGGCACGGTGGCCGCGAGGAGGCGGCGGCGGGTGATCATCATGTCTCTTCCTAGAACTCCGTCGTGGTAGGACCGGCACCGCGGACCGCCTGTGCCATGGGTCACATGCTAAACAGCGTTCAGGATTTAAAGCAATACGTCGTTAAGCTTTCGACGCCGTAGAAGCCTAGGGATATCTCCGAGACATGGGTGAACTTGCAATATTCGGCCGGACAAAAGCTAAATGTTACTCAGGATTGACACAGAAGCCTACAGAGAGGGGCCGCTTATGCGTGTGGCGTCGCCCCGCGGTCGTGGTCGATCGACCACGGGGCAACGCCGTCCTCACCTCGTCCCGAACACCGCCTTCATTTCAGGCCACGACTTCTCCGAGGCGAACACCGGAATCCGGCCGAGGGGTGCCTCCGTGGCCACGTCCTGCTTGCCCTGGTGGAGCTGCCCAGTCCAGACGTCGATCCATTCGCCTTCGGGCAGGTAGGTCGTCCAGACCGTCGCGCCTTCTTCGGTGACGGGCGAGACCAGGAGGTCTTCGCCGAGCATCCACTGGAGGGGCCGCTCCCACACACCGGGGTCCGCGGGGTGGTCGAAAAAGAGCGGTTTCATGAGAGGCGTCCCCTGACGGATGCACTCCCTCGCCTGACGCGTGAGATACGGGATCAGCCGCTCTCGCAGGTGAGCGAGTTTGCGGAAGGCCGGGACCACGCGTTCATCCGCGGTTCGCTCCTGAATGTTCCACGGGGTCCGGTCGCGCAAGGGCTTCCGGTGGTGGTTGAACTCCGAGTGGTACTGCATGATCGGCACGAACGCCGCGGCTTCGGCCGAACGCAGGTAGAGCTCAGATGTGGGGATGTCCCCAGAGAAGCCCGCGAAGTCCCATCCCCAGTAGAGGATCCCGCTCGAGGCGGCCGAGAGGCCTGCGTAGAGAGACCATTTGAAGGCATCCCAGGTCGAGTTCTCGTCCCCGGCCCAGAATGCGCCGTGTGCCTGGGACCCAGTGAATCCGGCCCGGCTGAACGTCACAGGAGCCTTGCCCGTGGACTCGAGCAGGTCGCCGTAGGCCTTCGCGTAGGCGACCGGGAAGACATTGTTGGCCTCGTCGCCCCGCTGGCCGTTGAGGTACTCCACGTCCCGTCCCCAGGCGTGCTCGCCGCCGTCGGTCTTGAATCCGTCGATTCCTACCTCTTCCACAAGGTAGCGCCGCTTCTCGGTCCACCAGCGGGCGGCCTCCTCGTCGCTCAGGTCGGGCATGAGTGCGAGAGGGAACCACCAGCCGCGGTTTCGGTAAGGGCGGAGGGCGTTGTCTGGGCCGTGCTCGAGAATGACTCGCCCCTCGCGGACCGCCGCGTCCGCATCGAAGCGTGCCTGACCGGTGGGGTGGGGGCGCATCTTGAGGAGCGGGATCTGCCACAGGACCACCTTGACGTCGCGAGAGCGGAGCTCGTCGACCATTGCCTTCGGGTCGGGCCAGGCGCCGTCCGCCGGGAACGTGAAATCGGCCAGGCGGTGGGGCGACCCGTCTTCGGTCGGAGTGTACTGGGCGTCGCGGAACGCCGTGAAGGTGGACTCATCGCTCCACGCCTCGACGACGACCACGCCCACCGGGATGTCCGAGTCACGGTGCAGGTCCATTTGCCGCATGACTTCGGCCTGCGTGTTCCATTCGTTGCCGCTGGCCCAGAGCTTGAAGACCCACGCGGGGAGCTCCTTCGGCCGCCCGACCTGCTCGAGGAACTGGTCGAGGACTTTGGCGGGTGGCCCATCGAAGAACCTCACGGTCAGCAGAACCGATTCCGGATCCTTGGCTTCGTCGACTTCGGCTTCGATGATGAGCCGGTCTGGCGTGCTCGCGCCGATGTCAAACCAGGTCCGGCGCCCCGTCTCGACATGGAAGCCCCATCCCTCGCCCCCGACGACGTGCGCAAAAGGCATCGGCATGTAGGTGCGGCGGTGCTGACCTTGGCTCTTGTACTGCTCGAAGACGACCGCGTCGAGCTTCGTGCCTGTGTGGTCGAGTGCGTCGTAGCGCTCGCCGAACCCCGTGACGCGCTCGATCTGGGCAAGCGGAAGCGCGAAGCGCACACGGATGGGTGAGCCGCCGGCGCGGAGGACCTCGACGCTGCCAGGCAGAACGCGGTCAAGGCCTTCGATCCGCAGCGCCCCCGGTGCCGGGGACCAATCGGCCGGTTGGAAGGAGAACCACCGGGTGGTCTGGGTTCCACCGGCTTCCGACCGTCCCGTAAACCGGTAGCGGTATTCGGTTCCAGCGCGCAGGCCGCTCACGGTCGTCTGCCATCCGCTCGCGGCTCGGGCCAAGCGCGCCTGGGCCCCGGCGAGGTGACCGCCGTCGATGATCTGGCCGCGCGAGGCGGTCGCCACCCTCTCCATTCCGGTCCGGGAGGCTGCGATCTCGCTGTCGCTGCCGGTCTGTTCGAGTTCGCATAAAACCTCGGCGATGTCCGGCGACGTGCGGACGCCAAGGCGGACCTCCTGGCCTGCCAGAGGATGGATGGGGCTGCGCTGGTCGGTGTCGTCCGTGTACGGATGCCCTGAACCGTAGGGCCGGTGGCGGATCATTCGGCGTCCTCTCTGTGGGAAGGAGTGGTCGGTTGGCCTACGAGGCGGAGCTCTGCGGCAAGTCGGAGGAACATGGCGTGGCTCCACAGCAGCGGGTCCGCCGGTTTGCCCCACCGCTCAACCCAGGGGGCGAAGTGTTCCGGCGCGAGGAGCCGCCGGTTGACTTGTTCGGGGAGACTCCCGTCTGCTCCCGCGGTAGTGGCGGTCCAGTCGAGGATCTCGCGGGCGCGCTCGTGGTGACCCGCTGAAGCGTGGGCCAGGCCGAGGAAGCAGCTCAGGAGAGGCCATTGGCCGCCGCCGTAATACGTGTCGGCGGCGTAGCGGTAGACTCCGTTGCCGTCCGTGATGTGGTTCTCGATCTCGCGCACGGTCGCCTCCGCGACGGCGCTCCCCGCCTCAATAACCGACATCGGGGCGATCAGCGCGAGGAGGCTCGCGTCGACTTCCTCGCCTCCGATCCACTTGGTCAGGTGCCCGGCGTGAACGCCTTCGGATCCGATGAGGCCCATGATCTCTTCCACGGACTGTCGGGCCGTGGAGTCCAGCTCCTCCGGAAGAACGCCCGCGGCCGTGATCGAGGAGAGGCCGGCCGCGATGCTCCCGAGAGTCGAGACGTGGGTGTGCTCGGCGAATTCTTCCCACCAGTCGAAGCACGGGCGCCGCCACGAGCTGCACAGGTACTCAACGATCAATCGGATCGCGTGACCCCACCGCGTGAGATCGGTCTGGTAGCGCCGTCGGTGCTCGCCGAGGGCCCAGAGCCACATTCCATAGCCGTCGAGCTGGAAATCCCACCACTCCTCGCTGCCTTCCTCCTCGGCGAAGGTGTATCGAGTGGGAAGCATGTCAGCGTCGGGCGCCGGAGTGCCTGCCAGGGCGAGCGCCGCGATGTCACGGATCTGCACTTCTCGGGCCTCGATGATGCGTGCACACCAGTCGAAGAACGCCTCGGCCGATTCCGGGTGGCCGACCGCGGACATGGCGTCGGCGATGAAGGAGCCATCTCGGAACCAGCAGTACCCGGCATAGGCGGAGAAGGTGGGGGAGGCCGGGTACGCGCCGGTACCCGTCTGGTGGTCGAGGATCATCTTGATGCTTGACTCGACAAGATCCTCGACGGCGGTCGGGGAGGCCGGCGTCGGGTCGGAAGCGGAGCGTGCAGGTTCGGCAGTCATGTGGTTCTTTCGCAGGGTGGGCGGGCCTCCAGACATCTGGCGGCCCGCCCAGCTGGCGGAGCGGGGAGGCTGAGCCTTCTACTTCAGAAGGGCGTTCACCTGGTCGGCTGCAGCCTTGAGGGCGTCTGCCGCGTTGGACCGCTTGGCGGCGATCTCACCGAGAGCGTTGGTGATGATGTCGGTCATCTTCTGCTGGTTCTCGCCGATGGACGGTGGCAGGACCACGTTGTTGAGGGCGTCAAAGACGGCCTGGCGGTTCGCGGGCTTGCCCTGGTTCAGATACGGCTTGAGAACCGACTCGTCCGACGTCGGGGGAAGTTCCCACCCCGCGCTGATGCGCGTTTGGGCCATCACCTGGGAGCTCGAGAGGTACGCGGCCCACTTCTGCGCGGCGTCCTTGTTCTTGGAAGCCGCGGACACAGCCACGGCGTTCGAGAACATGGCGCTGTCCTTCTGGGTGTCGCCCGGTTCGACAGCGATGTCCCAGTCCTTCGGGGAGTCGGCGAGGCTGCTGGCCACCCAGATGCCCGTGTGGAGCATAGCGAGCTTGCCGTCCTTGAACAGCTTCGTGTCGAAGTCAGGGGTGCCCGCGCCCTGTGCCGGGGTCGGCATCGTGGTTCCGCTCTTGTTCGCGAGCCAATTCGCGGCCTTGATCCCGGCAGGGGAGTTGAACGCGGCCGACTTGCCGTCGTCGCTCAGGAACTTGCCGCCCGCCTGCGCGATCGCCTTGTAGAACTCGTAGAACGAGATGTTCTGGAAGTCTCCGAAGACCCCCGTGGCCGGGTTCGTGAGCTTCTGTGCGGCCGCGGTCTCGTCGGCCCACGTCCAGTTCGCGTTCGGGTAGGAAAGGTGGGCCGCGTCGAAGAGCGCCTTGTTGTAGTACAGGACCACATCTGAGAACGAGGTCGGCAGGGCATACTGCTTGCCGTCCGACTGGTAGGACTTCAGGAGCGACTGGCGATACTTGGAGGCATCCACGCCGTCGAGCGGCGCGATCGTCCCGTTCGCAACGTAGGACTTCAGGTTCGCGTACTCGACGTCGAACGTATCGGCCTGAGTGCCGGCCGCGAGGTCGGTCTGGAGGGTCGTGCCGTATGCGTTGTAGGGGAGCGTCGTCACCTGGACGGTGATGTTCGGGTTCTCCTTCTCGAACGCTTGGACGATCGTGTCGAGGTTCTTTTCATTTCCGCCGTTGGAGATGAAGTTCGTGTACTTGATGGTGACCTTCTCACCGGAAGCCGTTCCTTGGCCTCCGGTGCCGCATCCAGCGAGGGCGAGTGCGGCGACCGCCGCAACGCACAGCGATGCCAGTGCCTTCTTTTTCATGATGTCTCCGTTGATCATTGTTGGGGGATGGAGGGGTGGTGCGAAGTCTGTGAGCGCAGGGCTGTTACTTGAGCCCGGTGCCGGCGACGCCTTGGACGATGTACTTCTGCGCGAAGATGTAGAGGGCGAGCATGGGCAGGATGCTCACCACGGAGCCGGCCATGACGATGTCCCACTGGGTCGTGTACTGGCCTTGCAGTGCCGCAAGGGCGACGGGCAGCGTCTTGAGCGCGGGCGTCCGCAGGATGATGAGAGGCCACAGGAAGCTGTTCCAGCTGTTCAGGAACGTGAAGACGGCCAGCGTCGCCAGAGCAGGGCGGATCAGGGGCAGAATGATCTGCACGAAGATCCGGAAGTGGCCCGCACCGTCTAGGGTGGCGGCTTGGTCGAGGTCGGTGGGGATCGAGTTCATCGCCTGGCGGAGCAGGAAGACTCCGAAGGCGCTCGCGATGCCTGGGAGGAAGACGCCGAGGTAGGTGTCGATGAGGCCGAGGCTCTTCATCTCCACGAACAGGGGCACCACGAGCACTTGCATCGGAATCATCATCGTGGCGAGGTAGATCGAGAAGACCGCGCCCCGACCCTTGAACGGCATCCTCGAGAACACGTAGGCCGCAAGCGAGGCAGTGGCGAGCTGTGCCGCCGTCGTCCCGACCGCCAACAGGAGGCTGTTGAGGATCACGCGGGCGAACGGCAGGCGGTCGAAGAGCGCCTGATAGGCGGAGAATGAGGGGTTCTCGGGGATGAGCGAGGGCGTCGCCGAGAGCCCGGATCCGGGGCTGATCGAGGTCACAAACGCCCACACGAACGGGAAGATCATGGCGACGGCGCCGGCGACGAGGACGGCCCACAGCGCCGCGGGAGCTATCCGCCTACGCATAGTTCACCCACCGCTTCTGGAGTCGGATCTGGACGAGAGTGATGACGAGGATGACCGCGAACAGCAGCCACGAGAGGGCCGAGGCCATTCCCGCCTGGCCGAATCTGAACGTCAGGTCATAGATCTGCTGGACGACGACCTGGGAGGAGTTGTTCGGCCCTCCACCGGTCATGGCATACACCTGGTCGAACACTTGGAATCCATTGATCAGCGACAGCACGACGACGAAGAAGCTTGACGGGGAGAGCATGGGCAGGGTGACGCTGAACAGCCGTCGCCACGGGCCGGCGCCGTCCACGCGCGCGGCCTCGTAGAGCTCTTGAGGAATCGCCTGCAGGCCAGCCAGGAGGATGACCATGATGAATCCGAGGTCCTTCCACACGGAGGCGAGGATGATCGATGGCATGGACCAAGCGGGGTCCGTCCACCAGCCGGGGCCAGCGATGCCGATCAGGTGCAGAAGCCAGTTCACGAGGCCGGTATCGGGATTCAGAAGCCAGCGCCACACGAGCGCTACGACGATCCAGCTCGTCACCACGGGCAGGAAGTAGACCCCGCGGAGGACGGCGCGTCCTGGGATTCGTGCGTTCAGAGCCAGGGCCGCGGCGAGCCCGGCCGCGTAGGCGAGCGGCAGGTAGCCGACGATGTAGTAGAGGGTGTGCAGGAAGGCGTTCGTGGTTGCCGGATCCGCGAGAAGCGCCTGGTAGTTGTCGAGTCCGACCCATTTCATGGTGCCGATGAGGTTCCAGCGCGTGAGGCTGATCCACAGCGCGGCGAACATGGGTCCGATGGTGAAGGCCAGCAGAGGGATCGCGCTGGGGAGGAGAAAGGCCGCGACGGTGGCGAAATAGCGCAGGCGCCGCGCTCGCCCTCCCCGGGTCCTCGAGGGGGTGCCCGAGGCGCTTTGCCCTGCGGGGCGGTCTCGACGGGTCAGGATCGATGTCATGATGCAGACTCCTTGACCGCAGTTCCGGTCATCATCCGCGCCCGGACGCGTCGGCCCTGCTCGCCGAGGGTCCCGACCACGTCGAATGGCGTTGAAGCGACCAGCGCGGCGGCGCCGCGCGCCCATGCTTCGTCCTCCCAGCCTTCGACGATGACGGGAGTGCCCCGGCGGTCTGCGGTCACCCCTGCGCGGAGGGCCTGTTCGAACGGGATGCTCCAGTGGCTCCACGCCTTGGTGCCTTCGCCGCTGACGATCACGACTTCCGGATCCACGAACTGAATCAGGCCCGCGACAACCTCGCCCAGCCTGTTCGCGGCAAGCGCGTAGATGGCACGTGCCTCCGCGTTTCCGGAGTCGGCGGCCTGCTGGAGCTGCGCCATAGTGCCTCCGGCGGCCGTGACCCCGGCTTGGCGGGCCTTGGTGAGAAGTGCCTTCTCGCCGGCCACAGCCTCGATGCATCCGCGCTTTCCGCACGTGCACAGGGGCCCTCCGGGGACAGCCGTGATGTGACCGATTTCTCCGGCACCGCCGCGGCTGCCGCGGACCACTTCTCCGCCAACTACCAGGCCTGAGCCCACGCCCTCGCCGATCGTCACCACGAGGAAGGTCTCGTGGTCCCGCCCCGCGCCGTAGAGCTTCTCCGCCACAGCAAGGGCATTGACGTTGTTCTCCACGAGCACCGGCACGTCGAGCTCCCGTGCTATCAGGCTGCCGAGCGGAGCCTGGCGCCAGCCGAGCATGCCCGATTCCACGATCCCGTTTCCGGTCGCGTCCACGGACCCCGGAACGCCCACCCCGATGCCGAGGATCGGTTCGTCGTCGCCATCCTCGATGAACGACCTCACGAGACCGACGAGATCGCTGAGGAAGGTCACCGAAGCCGCATTGAAGGCGAGCGTCGCCGCCCGGACCACGGATCCGTCGAGTTCCGTCTCAACAAGCGCCACGTGGTCGTGCGCGACCTTGAGGCCGACGCTCCTCAGCGCGGTCGAGGCCAGTCCCAAGAGCCTGCCGGGGCGCCCGCCGCTCGACGTGGAGGCCTCGAGCTCGTGAACGAGCCCCTCCGCCATGAGCTGCTTGACCGTCTGCGATACGAGCGCCGGGGAGAGGCCCAGGGCGCGCGCCAAGTCGGCGCGCGAAGCTCCTCCCGTGGTTCCCAGATGCGCCAGCATTGCCGCTCTGGTCACGTCGGCGCCGCCGCCTGATCGATTCATGATCCTCCCTTTGTTCAGGACTAAATAAAGTCTAGAACTATGGCGTAGATCACGTCAATGCCCAGCCGGCACACGCCGCACTTGGAGGAGATCGAGCCGCACCTGAGGGAGATCGAGAAGGCGCCGCGGGTCGTAGCCCTGTCACGGCGCGCATCGTCGAGGGCGCCGTCGGGAGGGTCGAGCTCGCCCGGACGCGCCTCAGCGAGGGGGATCGTGACCCTGGGGGGATCAGGGCGGGGAATGCCGCCGCCCCCTGATTGTCTGCGGGCGCTACTTGCCGCCCGCGACCGCGCTCGGCTCGGACTTCGGGTGCCGCACGTGCGGCACGTAGCGCGGGATGTAGCGCAGCAGGATTCCGGCGCCGAGCAGGGCGAGCGCGCCGATCGTGCCGGCAGCGACGGGGAGCGAGGCCACGGCCGTGAGGATCGAGACGAGCACGGGCGCGGCGGCCTGGCCGCCGTCGCCCGCGAATCGCCACGCGCTCAGGAACGGCGCAGGCCGGCCCAGCGGCGCGAGATCCGCGCCGAGCGTCATGATGATCCCGCTCCCCACCCCGTTGGCGAGCGAGAGCAGAAGGACGACGGCGACGAACCACCCCGCGCGCCCCGGCACGTTGTGCAGGAACGAGAGCAGGACGAAGCCCGTCCCGAGGCCGAGCATGCACGGCATGACGCTCCACAGCCGGCCCCAACGGTCCATGACGTGCCCGCTCGTGTAGAAGAGCGCGAACTCGACCCCGCCCGCGATGCCGATCACGAGCGCGGTGTTTGCCTCGCCGAGCCCGATGCTGAGCGCCCACAGGGGCAGGAGCGTGATGCGCGCCGACCGTGCCGCCCCCACGAGGGCCGCGCCGCTGCCCATCCGCAGCAGGACCGTGCGG
>NZ_JBKZWT010000096.1:0-12213 GCF_047759905.1 Sinomonas sp. G460-2
AGTTCCGCTCGCCGCGCTCATGATCGGGGGTGCGGCGGGGCTGCTCGTGGCGGCGGTTCTGCTCCGTTCCACCATGCTCTCGGCCTGGCGATCGTTCCGCGGCTCACTCGACGAGCTCGACGCCGCGTGGTCGCAGGGGGGTGGGCGGCCATGACGATCAGCACGCGAGAGGTCCTCCGCAGGCTCGGCCAGGACGGCCTCGCCGAGACCAGCAGGCGCGCCGCTCGCGTTGCGGCGTCCTTCCTCGAACGCCGCTTCGACACGGCGTCACTCGACTTCCCGCTCCTGCCGCAGGACGTTGCGGACTCCACGGTCCACAGGGCCGCGGACGGTCCCGCGACCCCGGTGGGGACGCGGCCGCTCAAGATCGCGTGGCTGTGCACCCCGCCGTCGCCCGGATCGGGGGGACACACGACGTTCTTCCGCATGGCCGCGGCCCTCGAGCGCCGGGGCGCCGCGTGCACCGTGCTCCTGTACAACCGGCACGGATCCGATCCCGACCGCGCGCGCCAGACCATCCGCGCGAACTGGCCATGGCTCGCCGCCGAGGTGCAGGAGGTGGGGGCCCGGATCGCCGGATTCGACGCGGTGGTCGCGAGCTCGTGGGAGACGGCCCACGTGAGCGTGCGGCGCGGCCAGGCTCCGACTCGAGCTTTCTACTTCATCCAGGACTACGAACCGTACTTCCACCCGCGGGGCAGCCTGTACAGCCTCGCGGAGGACAGTTACCGGCTCGGGCTCACGCATATCGCCCTCGGCCCCATGGTGGCCGAGGAGCTGCGGAGGAACGTCGGTGCGGAGGCCGTGGTAGTCCCGTTCGGCTGCGATGCCGAGACCTACCGCCTCCTGGCGCTGGGGCCGCGGAGCGGCGTCGCCTTCTTCGCCAGGTCGGGCACCGACCGGCGCGGAGGACTCCTCGGCAGGCTTGCCCTCGAGGAGCTGCACCGTCGCCGTCCGGACGTCGGCCTGCGCGCCTTCGGCGGACCCATGCCGGCCTGGACGGTTCCCCACGAGCACCTCGGGGTCCTCTCGCCGTCCGAGCTCAACGCCGTCTACAACCGCTCCAAGGCCGGCATGGCGCTCTCGTTCACCAACGTGTCCCTCGTCCCCGGGGAGATGCTGGCCGCCGGCCTGACCCCCGTGGTCAACGACGATCCCCTCGCGCGTGCCGTGCTCGAGGATCCGCGGGTCATCTGGGCGCGACCGACCCCCGGGGGCATCGCGGATGGGCTCTGCGAGGCGCTGGACCGCTCGCCGGAGCTGGTCCCGAGCAGCATTCCCGCGCATTCCGGGTGGGATGAAACCGGCAATGCCGTGGCGGACATCATCGAATCCGGGGTGAGGTCATGGCGACGCTGAAGCCTGGCGCCGCCCTGCGGACCCCCGCGACGGCCACCCGAGTCGAGTGGCTCGACGGGGTGCGCGCGCTCGCCGCCATGTTCGTCGTCGTCCACCACGTGTGGCTCCTGAGCGTCGGCGGCTACCCGGGCAACAACGGGCCCTGGACGATGGACTGGATGGTCTACGGCCATCTGGCCGTCTCGGTCTTCATCGTGGTCTCCGGTTTCTCGCTCACGCTCTCGCCGGCGCGCCACGAAGGCAAGCTGCCCGAAGGCGGCCTTGGCTTCCTCCGGCGCCGCTTCTGGCGGATCGTGCCGCCGTACTGGGCCGCGCTCGCCTTCTCCTCCATCCTCGTCGTCGTTGGGCTCGCGTCCACTCCGACGGGGGGAGCGCTCACATCGCGGGACGTCGTCGTCCACGGCCTCCTCCTGCAGGACGCGATCGGGACCACGCCTCCGAACGGGGTGTTCTGGTCGATCGCCGTCGAATGGCACATCTACTTCTTCTTCCCGCTCGTGCTCCTGCTCGTGCGGCGCTGGGGAGCCCCCCTCGTCCTGGGCGTTGTGACGGGGCTCGTCATCGCGCAGCACCTCATCGGGGCCGTGATTCCCGCCGTCGGGTGGTTCGATCGGTTCAGCCCCGCGTACTTCGTGCTGTTCGTCGGCGGGAGCGTCGCCGCCCAGCTTGCGACCCGGGGCGCCGGAGCCTCGGCCGGGATCGTCCTCGGTGCGCTGTGCGTCGCGGGATTCGCGACCGCGGCCGGTGTCGCGGGACCGAGGACCATCGTCGGGGAGTACTTTTGGGTCGACCTCGTGGTCGGCGCCGCGACGGCCTGCCTCTTCGTGGCGCTCACGCAGGGCCGGCTCCCGTGGCTCGCCAGATTCCTGGCCCTGCGTCCGCTCGCGGTCGTGGGCACCTTCGCGTTCAGCCTCTACCTCGTGCACGCGCCGATCCTGGACGTGCTCCGCGAGCGGGTCCTCGCGCCCGCCGGGATTACGGGGGCCAACGCTTTCTGGCCGCTCATGCTCCTCGGTGTGCCGGCGGCGCTCGCGGGCGCCTACGCGTTCTTCGTGGTCTGCGAGAGGCCCTTCCTGCGGATCCGCAGCTTCCGCCAGCTGTGGGATGCGGTGCGGCAGCTCGCCGGCCCGTGGCGGCGCAGGAGAGTGGGAGGAACCCCGTGACCCAGACACACCCGGGGACGTCCATTCTCCTCAAGCTCACGCTCGCGGCGATTCTGATCTTCCCGCCCAATCTCGTGTTCTCTCCGCTCGGAGCGAGTGGGAGCCTCCCCGAGATCCTCGCACTGGGCCTTTTTGTCGTGTGGCTCATGGAGGCGTTTCTGGGGCTCCGGCATTCCGCCTGGTCCTCGCACCCGGGGCGGACGGCAGTGCTTGTCTTCGTGTTCGCCTCGTGTCTCAGCTACGCGAGCCTATTCCTCGGGTTCAGCGGCCTGAGCACGTCCCTCGCGAGAGCAGGCGCCGATCGGTGGATGCTGCTCATGGTCGCGATCATGGGAATCGTCTTCATCACGTCGGAGACCGTTCGGGACCTGGACGACGTCATGTCCCTCGCACGGTGGGTCCTCGCGGGAGGGGCCGTGTGTGCGGTCGTCGCCGTGATCCAGTTTGCGACGCACACGAATCCCGTAGACCTCCTCAAGGCCTTGATGCCGGGCTTCGTCGAAAACAGCGAGGCGAGTTCGTTCCAGGCGCGGAATGCGCTCATGCGGGTGGCCGGGACCACTCTGCATCCGATCGAACTCGGAGTTGTCAGCTCGATGCTGCTGCCGCTCGCCGTGTGGCGGGCGCTCTATGACCGCACCGGCAGCAGGACCATCCACTGGGGAATTGCGGTCGTCCTTCTCGTAGCCAACGCCCTGACCGTGTCGCGCTCAGCGATGCTCGCGCTCGCCGTCGCGATCGCCGTCATGGTGCCCGCCCTGCCCCCTATTCCCAGGAAATGGGCACTCGTCACGGTTCCCGTGGTCGGCGCCGGCCTGTTCGTGACGGTTCCGGGGCTCGTTTCCGCCATGTTCAATTCAGTGGCCGACAGCAGTTCGGACAGCTCGATTACATGGCGCCTCGATGACTATCCCCGCGCCGAGAGCCTTGTGGCCCAGAAGCCCCTCCTGGGTGGTGGCCCGGGAACCTATATGCACCTTTCCATGAAGGACAATTTCGACAACCAATATCTCTTGATTGCGGTGACGATGGGCCTCGTCGGACTCCTTGCGTTCGCCGTGTATGTGTCCGTCCCGGGACTCGCCGCGCTGGGCGTCGCGCGGTGGACCTCGGACCCGTCGCTGCGACTCCTCGCAGCCACTGCCGGAGCGGCGGGGATCATCACCGCGGTGTCGTCGGCAACCTTCGATTCGATGTCATTCCAGGTATTCGCCCTGCTCTACCCGTTCTTCATCGGAATATCGGGTGTTGTCGGGCGTCTGCACCGATCTGACGGCCGAGGCTCTGGGGTAGCCCGGACGGCTTTAAACCCAAGCAAGTTCATTCCAACGGCAATACATTAGGAGGCGATTAATCATGGGCCCAAGTGGCGTGCTCAAGACAATTTGGCATCACAAATGGGTGGCTCTCGCCGTGATTATCCTGACCACAGCAGCATCGTTCTATGTCTTCACCTCGCAGCGGACGTTCACCTCGACAGCCACCTATGCGCTGATCGCCCCGAAGGTGCCGACCGACCGCGAGATCGAGCTGAATCCTTCGCTGGCCAAGATCAATTCCGACAATCCGTACCTCCGTAGCCCCGACGGACTCCTCAGCCAGGTCCTCATCACGAGGCTCAGCACGCGGCAGGCGGCAAGCTCGTTGCAGGACGCAGGCCTTGCGAGCGACTACACCGTGACGCCCGGTGCGTCGGGAGCCTCGGTTGGACTGCTCCTGCAGATTCAAGCCACGGGCAAGAACCCGAGCCAGGCCATCGCCACCGTCGATGCGCTGGGGAAGCGCATGCAGTCAGAACTCAAGGACGTCCAGAAGGTCAACGGCGCCGACGACTCCTACTTGATCAAGGCCGAGCTCGTGCAGCCCGGAGACACCGCCCAGGAGGTCTACACGAGCAGGCTGCGCAGCATCGTCGTCGTCGCCGTCGCGGGCCTCATCGCCCTCCTGGCCGCGATCTCCATTTCCCGCCGCGTCGAACTCATGGTCCAGCGCCGCCGCCACCGGAAGGCCCTCGCTCGAGCTGCGGAGGAAGAAAAGCGCGAGCGGAACGAGGAGCCCCGGCCCGCGCAGATTCCGACCGGCACCGCGCGCCTCTCCAAGCGGCAGTCACCCGCCCGGACCGGAGTCGTCAGCGAATCGCCGGAACCGGACGAGCGAGTTCGCGTGGTGGGGCGGCGCTAGCGCACGCCGCCCCACTCGAGGAGGTCCCAGGTGTCGGGCAGGCTCGTCCGGGGCATCGCCTTCGCCTCGGCCGCAATCTTCGTGGCGGTGGCCGCGACGGCCGACGCGACGCTCCCCGGAATCGTCCTGGATCCGGCGCAGCGCCTCGCAAGCCTGCGCCCGATCGACGGCGGTGCCGGCTACTTTTCGAGGTTCGCCCATTCCCTGCCGACTGACTCGAGCTATTTCCCGGTCGCGCTGTGGTTCGAGAGTCTCGTGGATGACGAAGGCGTCTCCGCGGACCGATCCGCAGGAATCAACACCTATCTCGAGCTGACCGACGACTCGCAGCCCGAACGGGCCGCCCGGGCGGGATCCTTCGCGATCCCGAGCACGCCGGCGTCGCCCGCGGCGGGGTATCTGCTCGGCGACGAGATCGACATGTGGGCCGGACCGGGGACCGGCACGTGGACCGGCAATTTTCCGGGCGACGGCGATATCTGTGCACCAGCCGACGCCACCTGCGGATTTTCCGTGCTCGCCGCACGCCGCAAGCTGTTCCCTCAGGGCGCGGCGTCGTTCGCCAACTTCGGGAAAGGCGTCCTCTTCTGGGAGTCGGATGCGGATGCGGCACGATTCGTCGCGTCCGCCGACGTCGTCTCGGCCGACGCCTACTGGTTCACCGATCCCGACATCTGCGTCGCGTCGCAGGGCGGTTCCCTGGTCGGCGGAGACAGGGCGCTCAGCGATCCCGGCGAGTGCCGGCGCGCCGCCAACTACGGGTGGGTCGTGGACCGGATGAGATCCCTCGTGCAGCCGCAGGGGAGCAAACCTGTGTGGGCCTTCATCGAGCTCGGGCACCCCTTCGACGACGGCTCGACGATTTCCCCCGATCAAGTGCGCGCGGCAGTCTGGGAGAGCCTCATTCACGGAGCCCGCGGAATCGTCTACTTCAACCACAGCTTCGGCGGCGCGTGCCCAACCCAGCACCTCCTGCGTGACCCGTGCTCCGCGGCCATGCGCGCTGCCGTCACGGCCCTCAATCATCAGATCGCCGACCTTGCGCCGGTCCTGAACGCGCCTTTCGTCGACCACGGGGCTTCCGCGGACGGCAAGGTGGACGTCGCCGTGAAGGACTATCAAGGGAAGCTGTATCTGTTCGCCGCTGCCACGGGACCGGGCGCCCAGGACGTGACCTTCACCGCTCCATGCTGGTCCGGCGGGGCAGTGACCGTGCTCGGCGAGGGGCGGACCCTCGAAGGGGCGGGCCACACCTTCACCGACCACTTCGCCTCGGCCACTGCGGTCCATCTCTATCGGCTGGATGCTCCGAACGTATGCCGCCTCTGAGGCCCACGTCATCACGCGACTCCCTGCGCGGTGTATCCATATGGACGCCGCAGCGTATCCACGTGAACGCCTAGGTCCACGTGAACGCCTAGGTTGCCCCGCGCCATGATACGGACCAGGGGGCCCTTCAACAGCCCAGGCAACAGCCCGGAGGGTGGAGTGCTCGAGCACTCCACCCTCCGGGCTGTTGACTTCCCTGAGGCCTGGCGCCGCAGGCGTCAGGCCGCCGTCACGGCGTGGTGAACACGACGTCGACCCAGTAGTTGGTGGCGTTGTAGCTGTTGGTCGGGAAGCCCGATGCTCCGTACAGATACACGCCGTTCAGATGCCCCGAGCCGCTTGCGAGACCGTGGAGCGGTGGGTTGTCGGCCGCCGTGGCGAAGTAGTTGCCGTTAGCCGCGTAGTTGCCGCTCGGCGCGTAGTACGAGACGACGTACGTCGTGTTCGCGGAAATCGACACGGGGCTCGAGAGCGTGGCGGTCTGCCAGCCGCTCGCGGTCTCGCCGCTGAACGTCACCGTCGCGAGGAGCGTTCCGCCCGCCGACCACAGGTGCCCCACATGGGTACCCGTGTTCTGGGTGCCCTTGTAGAACTTGATCGCCGTGACCGAGCCGGAGGCGTCCGCCGTGAACTGCATGCCCAGCTCGACGGCGTTCGGATCGTTCACCGAGGCGGTTGCGGGTACCGACGACGAGCTGAAGACGCTGCAGGGGCACGTGAAGCCGGAGGAGGAGGCCGCCGTCGTGAAGCTCCAGCTGTACGCCGACGGCATGGCCTGCCCGGTGGCACTCTTCACACCCGAGATGCTCGCGGTGTACGTCGTGCTGCCGGCGAGCGAGACCGACGGCGTGAACGTGTAGGTGCCGGTCGCGGACACGTTCCCCGTCGTCCCGACCACCGGCACGCCACCGCTCGGGGTGAGCGTGAAGGTTGCGGTCGTGGTGTCGACGGCCTGGTCGAACGTGGCCGAGACGCTCGTGGTGACAGGAACACCGGTCGCGCCCTGGGCCGGCGAGGTCCTCCGGACCACGGGAGCCGCGGGGGCGCCGGGGTTGAAGACGGCGTCAACCCAGTAGTTCGTCGAGTTGTACGTCCCCGACGGGAAGGACGAGGTCGATCCGTAGGCGTAGACCCCGTTGCCGCCGTCGGTCCCGTTCGCGAGGCCGACGATGGGCGACGATCCCTGCGACGCCGAGAAGCCGCTGCTCGTGTAGGAGTAGTTGCCGTTCGGCGCGAAGTAGGAGACCACGTACGTCGTATTCGCCGTGACACTCACGGGAGTGGAGAAGTACGCCTGCTGCCACCCAGATGCCGACTCATTGACGAAGGTCACGGTGGCGAGCTTCGTCCCGGTCGACGACCAGAGATTGCCCACATGCGTCCCGGTATTGAGCGATCCCTTGTAGAACCGCACCCCGGTGATCTGGCCGGCGGTGTCGGTGCGGAACTTCATCCCGAGCTCCACCGCGCTCGGATCCGCCCCGTTGGCCGTGGCCGGCGTCGAGTTGGCCGAGAAGACGGTGCACGGGCACGAAGCCGTCGTCGTGAAGCTCCAGCTGTAGGGAGACATCGTCTGCCCCGTGGAGTTCGTGGCCCCGCTCACCGTCGCCGTGTATTGCGTGTTGTAGGCAAGGTTGGCCGACGGCGTGAACGTCGCCGTCGTCGTCGCGCTCGAGTAGGCGGCCGAGCCCGCCACGCTCGCACCGGTGGGATCCTTCAGCACGAACTGGACCGAGGAGGCGGTCACGTCCTGGCTGAACGTCGCCCCCACGACCACGTTCACGGCGACGCCGGTCGCCCCGGGCGCCGGGTTCGTCGAGGAGACGTTCGGCGCGGGCGGCGACGCGAGCGTCGTGAAGCTCCACGAGTAGGCGCTCGCCATCGTCTGGCCTGTCGAGTTCGTGGCACCGCTGACGGTCGCGGTGTACGTCACGTTGTAGGCGAGATTGGCGGACGGCGTGAACGTCGCCACGGTGCCCGCGCTGTTGAGCGACGTGGTCCCCGTCACCGAGGCACCGGTTCCGTCCTTGAGCGTGAACGTCACCGACGAGGCGGTCACGGCCTGGTTGAAGGTCGCGTTCGGCGCGGTGTTGACCGCCACGCCCGTCGCCCCAGAGCCGGGCGACGTCGAGATGACGGCCGGAGCGGGCGGAGGCGCCGCCGTCGTGAAGCTCCACGAGTACGGCGAGGCCATCGCCTGGCCCTTGGAGTTGGTCGCCCCGCTCACGGTCGCCGTGTAGCTCGTGCTGTAGGCGAGAGCGGACGACGGCGTGAACGTCGCCACGGTGCCCGCGCTGTTGAGCGACGTCGTTCCGGCCACCGAGGCACCGGTCGAGGTCTTGAGCGTGAACGTCACCGAGGACGCCGTCACGGCCTGATTGAACGTCGCCGTCGGAGCCGTGTTGATCGCGGCTCCCGTCGCACCGGAGGACGGCGTGGTGCTCGTCACCGCGGGCGCAGGGTTTGCGGAGGGCGAGAAGATGGCGTCGACCCAGTAGTACTCGGAGTCGTACACGTTGGTCGGGAACGACGACGTGTTGCCGTACATGTAGTACCCGTTGCGGGACCCGGGGAGGCTCCTCGTGAAGTGGAGCGGCGGGGAGTCCACCGAGTCACCGCCCGCCGGCGGCGGGGAGGGGTTCGGGTAGAAGTACGCCGTGTCCTCGGTGTAATGGCCCTTGGGGGCGAAGTAGGAGACGACGTAGTGGGTCCCGGCCGTGATGGTGAGCGCGGGCGAGAACGTCACGGTCTGCCACCCGGTGCTCGTCTCACCCGTGAACGTCGCGGTGGCCAGGTTGTTGCCGGCCATGTCCCAGATGTTCCCCACGTGGGTCCCGGTGTTGGTGTTGGCCTTGTAGAACCGCATGCCCGTGATGGTGCCGTCCACGTCCGAGTAGAACTGGGCGCCGACCTCAACGCCGTTCGGATCGCCGGCGTCAGCGACCTTCGGCTTCGCGTTGACTCCGACGAGCGAGCAGGGGCAGCTCACGAGCACGGATACCCCGGCGCCGGGCGTCTCGAGGTTGCCGCTGTCGTCCACGGCGCGGCTCTTGATGGTCGTGGAGGGATTTCCGTGGGCGGTCCACGTGTAGGTCCAGGTTGTGGTTCCCGTGGCCGGCCGCCACGTCGTGCCGCCGTCCGTCGAGACCTCGACCCCGGCCACGACGCCGCCGCCCGTGTCGACCGCGGTGCCCGAGATCGTGGCGACCGAGCTGTCGGTGATCGACGTGCCGGACACCGGCGACGTGATCGCGGATGTCGGAGCGGTCTTGTCCGTGGAGGCCGTGGCCGCCACGAGGCCCGAGATGAGCGTCACGGGCTGCGCGCCCATGTCGGCGAAGAGGTTGACCGTGGCCTGCTGCATCGTCGGGTCAGGGTTCTTGCCTGTGAAGGAGCCGTCGAGGCCCCACGACCATTGGACGGTCCCGGCGCCGAACACGAGGGCACCGCTCGCCGCCCGGTACTCGGTGAGATTGTGGGTCTGCGTCTGGCCCGTTTGGGTCTGGCTGCCGTAGTCGGTGAAGACCTCCGCGCTCGTATTGGTGGTCGAGGACACATCGAACAGGCCAGCGGGCCGGAAGCCGTCAGCGGCGTCGATGTCCCACTCGTAGCCGAGGGTTCCGATTCCGGCGCCGAGCGTCACGGTCTGGCTTCCGGTGAGGTTGGCCACCGGGGTGTTGCGCCAGATTCGCATCTTCGCGTATTGCGCGGGCACGGTGATGTCCGTGGTCCCCGAGTTGACGTTGAAGAACTGTCCGCTCAGGGAGTTCTGCGGGTTGCCGCCGCCGTTGGCCGTGCCGAAGCGGGGATCGGCGTACGTGCCGGTCCACGTGACGGGGTCGGTGGGCTGCTGGAAGTGCGTGTCCTTGTAGCAGACCAGGGTGCGTCCCGCCGTCGTCGGACCCGCCGCGCTGTTCTCCCAGCGCGTGCGCCAGAAGATCTCATTCCCGGTGAACATCGCGATGTTCACGCCCTTGTCGCGGGCGGCCTCGACATTGGCGCGCTGATCGTACGACCAGTACTCGTCATGGCCGGACGTCACGAAGGCCTTGTGGTTGAGCAGCAGGGAGCCTCGAGTCGCGGTGTCGAGCCCGGCCTGATAGCTCATGTCGTAGCCGTTGGCCTCCATGAAGCGGATCATGGGCATTTCGGCGTACGTGATCCAGCTGCGGCCGCTGTCGTCGAGGGCGGTGTGGAACGGCCGGTTGTACGAGACCTTGAAGGCCCCCTTGTACGCCGCGGGGCTGCCCGGCGGGCACGCGACCGTGCACGTGTACAGGCTGTTGCCGCCGTACGAGTTGTAGGCCTGCCACGTCTCGTCCGAGGTCTGGAACATGATCGACGACGTCGACGCGTCGTTGCGGACCACGAACGGGATCCAGCTGCTGCCTCCCGTGTCATCGCGCACGAGGTGGGCGATGTAGAGGCCCGAGACGGCCGTCGTGGGGATGGTCCACGAGGCGGACACGGCCCAGTTGCCGCAGTCGATGAGGCCGGTGTCGGAGAACGTCTGGCACGCGGGCTGGTTCTGGGGGAGCGCCACGCTCGGCTGGAGGTTGGCGGCGATCTTGCGCGCCCCGTTCCCTTGGTAGTAGCCGAGCCGGAGGATGTCGAAGTGGTAGGACTTGGCGGCCGTGTTCACCTTGAAGGACACGGTTTCGCCCAGGTTCGCGCTGATCTGCGTCGCGTACCCCTGGATGGTCGAATCACCCACCCCGGAAACCATCCAGTCGCTCTGCGGATCCCCCGCGAGGGTGTTCTCGCACGCGACCGCGCTGACCACGGGGGCCGCGCAGGGATTGGACGCCGCAACGGACGGGGGCGCCGAGGCGACGGGCTCCACCACCACGAACACGGCGGCCACGAGGAGCGATGAGGCCCACGCCGCGACGCCGCGCCGCAGGGACCTCCGGGCGAAACTGGGAATTGTTGGCTTGGCCACGGTGACTCCTCGTTATGACCTGGTGGAGGTCTCGGAAAGGGGTGCCCCCGGATCGGAGGCGCGTTCTGAGGTCCGCGGGCGCCGGAGGCGAAGCCACAGCGCGCCGCACAGGGCGCCGATGAGGGCGCCCGTGGTATTGGTGATCACGTCCCGGACGTTGCCGGAACGGTCGGTCAGCAGAATCCATTGGACGGTCTCGATGAACGTCGAGAGCGCGCAGCAGCCCGCGACGGCCAGCCAACGCCAGCGGCGCGGGAGGATCAGCACGAGGAGGAACCCCACCGGGACGAAGATCGCGACGTTGGCCGCCGCCTCAATGGCCCCGGCGTGCAGCCACGACGGCAGAGCGACGCCCTTGAGGCTCGGCCCCGCCGGCGCAAACACGAGGACCGCGAGGGCCAATCCGTACAGCCCCAGCGCCCACCACAGCGCGCGCCGTCTCATCGCCGGCTGCTTTCGTCGCGTTCCCACAGATGTTCATGGGCGCCCTTCGCTCCGCCGGGCTGACGACGCCCGGCAAGAGCGAAGGACGCGTAGACCGCGGCGTCGAGGGCAGAAAACGGTCCGCGCACGGAGGCGGCGAGCCCCCGGAGCGTCCGCATCGGCGCCGCGGCCCCTCCAGAGGAGGCTGGCGCCCGGTAGATCCGGTGCAGCGTGGCCACGAGCGACGCCGAGGTGCGCGGAGGGCGCACGACAACCGCTGGGCCGCCGAGCAGGACCTTATGCCCCGGATCGAAGGCCGCGTCGACGTAGAAATCGTCCGCGGCTCCTTCCGGGAACGAGCCGAGGAGCCGGTGCCCCTCCTCGGTCATGGCGTAGCAGCCGGCGCCCCACAGCGCGGCCCGGTTCGACGGGATCCGCACCCGCGCGCGGTAGTACGCGGCCACGAGCGGATCGCAGCCGGACGTGTCGTAGCGGAAGTCCGGCCGGCCCGCGAGGTATTCGCCCCGGCCGAGCTCCGCGAGAATGCCCGCGAGCGCCTCGGGCGGGACCTCGATGTCCGCGTCCAGGTACACGCGCGGCCAGCGGCTCGCGACGGCGTCCGCCGCGTTGAGGGCGCCGGCCTTTCCGGGCTCGGAGAGGTCGAGGACGCGAACGCCGGGATAGCGCGACGCGATGTGCGCCGTCCGGTCCGTGCACGCGTTGCACGCCACGATCACCTCGACGCGTCCGCTCTCGATCGCGGGCCACAGTCCCTCGAGCGTCCGCGCGATGACGCCTTCCTCGTTGTGGGCGGGG
>NZ_JBKZWT010000097.1:0-12147 GCF_047759905.1 Sinomonas sp. G460-2
GGGATGCCCGGCTCGGGTGCGTCCCGGTTTCTACTTCTTGCAGAACGCGATGTAGTCGGTGAGCGGCGGGTACGGAACGCTGTCGCCCGTCGTAAGGAGAACCTCGACGCTCAGGCTCAGCAGATAGGCGCACGGCGCGAGGGAGTCGAAGGACCATCCGCCCGTCGGAACCGCGTCCCCGTAGAGGTTCTCGCCGGCCGTCGAGCCGAGGTCGGGCGCCAGCGCGAACGCGAACGGACCGCCCGGGCCCTGCAACTCGGCCGTGACGGCTCCGAGGTGCGAGTGCGCGGCCGTGAACTTGACCGTGAGCGAATCGGAGAGCGTCGAGCACGGGTTGAGCCTCAGCTCCTCCACCCCGATGTCCGACACCGCGAGCTCGTTCGACGCCCCGAAGAGGCCGCCCGGCCAGTACGGGTGGTGGGACACGTTGTTGTAGACCGTGTTGTTGATCGCGATGTGCGAGCACGTCCCCGCGTCGGCGCCCGAGCCGCTCGTGCCCTGATTCCGCAGGCGCATCCGGACGCCGTAGTGGATGTCGGTCATGAGCGGCGCGTTGGCCGAGGCCCCCGCCACGACGCCGGTCTCGTCGACGGAGGCCGTGCCCGGCAGCGTCGTCGTCATGAACCGGATGAGCGCGTCGCCCGGGTAGAAGCGCCAATTCGGATCCGGCACGGGCACCATGGGCGGCACTGGGATCATGGGCGGGACTTTGATCCAGCCGTCTGCGCTCGGTGTGATGTTGAAGTCTCCTGCGGCGGTGCCGTTGACCACGACGCGAACCTCCTCTTGGAGGAGCGGCCACGGCCTTGGGCGCACGAACTCGCCGATCTCGGTCGGCGCGATCTGGGCTGGCACCACCGGCTGCCAGGACGTCGGGAGGATCGGCGTGCCGTCCGCGAGCGTCGAACCGTCCGCGTTGGTGTTGACCGTCTCGAAGCGGTACTCGATGAGCGGGGCCCCGTCGACGAGCGAGAGCCCGCCGTTGAGCCGCAGCGTCGAGTAGAAGGCCCGCGCGTCGGCAATGGTCAGGCCCGTGTTGCCCGGCGCGCTGTGCACGTCGGTCGCGTAGTGCAGCCCGCCGATCTTCGTGAAGACGCCGAGGCTGCGCGGCGGGCACACGCAGAAGCAGAAGCGCGTGCACCGCAGGAGGCAGACCCAGTGGCAGAACTGGAGGCAGTAGCGCTCGTAGCCGAACTCCTTGGCAAGATCGCCCACCGCCTCCGCGTCCCCGCGCAGGGCTGCCGCGGCGAGACGCTCGAGGCCCGCCTGGGGGAGTGCCGCCGTCGTGCGCGCGAACCCGAGCATTTCCGCGATCGGCGACTCGACGACGGGGAGCGGGAACTCGCGGCACAGCTCGATGCACCGCAGGAAGCACCGCCAGCTGCAGAACCACTCGCAGACGAGCCGACACCAGGGGCCGAGGGTGGCCCGCTCGAGGACGTCCTGGAGCCCGAGGCAGCGGTCGGCGACGACGGCCTTCTCCGCCTCGGCGAAGAGCTCCTCGTTCGCCGCGAGGCTTCCCACGGCGTTGCCCGCGGCCGTGAGCTCGTCGACGAGGCGGGGCCGCTCGACGGTGGGCTGCGGGTTGCAGACTACCTCGCACACGAGGCGGTAGTAGACGGCCGAAGCCCAGTGGCACAGCTCGTGGCGGAACGGGGCCGCATCGGTCTGCCTGACGAGTTCGTCCCACGCCTCGCGGCTGCGATCGGTCACGGCGCTCGCGAGGAGTTCGACCAGCTCTTCGTCGGCGGCGATCTTCGCGACGAGTCGGGCGAACCCCAGCGCGTCACGGGAGACCTGCTCGTCGGGCGGCCCGACGAGCTCGAGGCAGAGGAGGACGGTTTCCTTGCTGCGCAGCCACCGGCAGATGACTTCGCATCGCTCGGTGAGCCCATGGCGGGCCAGAAGGCTGGCCATGGACTCGCCGTCTTGCGCGCGGAAGGCGTCGACGGCAGCTCGGAATACCTCTTCGTTGTCTGCGAGGGTGCCGAGTGCGGCGGCACCGGCGATCAGTTCATCGAGTTCCTGACGGCCCGTTGGCTCTTCGGCCATGACCATCCCTGTCCCTTCATATGGACGTGCCCAGAAATGGAGTTGCGCGCGCGTGCAACGACATTTTTGAGCGCGAAAGAAGGCGAGTCAACGATCAGAACTGACGTAACATTTTTCGTCAAACCACTGAGATTCAACGCTCAGGGATAGTGCCTCTACCCGCCGAAGACGGCGTGCGCGATTGCGAAGATCACGAGGCCCGCGAGGGCACCGACCACCGTGCCGTTAAGCCGGATGTACTGGAGGTCGCGGCCCACCTGGAGCTCGATCTTCTGGGACGTCTCCTCGGCGTCCCAGCGCGCGATCGTGTCCTCGATGACGCCCGCGATGTCGGAGCGGTAAGTCGAGACCACGTAGCTCGCGGCGTCCCCGATCCACGCGTTGACCTTGCCTGCGAGCTCGTCCTCCGCGACGAGCCGCGCCCCGAAGTCCCGGATCGCGGTGGTGAACCGCCGGTACAGCTCGCTGTGGGGATCGCTGACCGCGTCGAGGAGGGCGTGCTTGACCGTTGCCCACGTGCGGCGCGCAAGGTCGCGGACCTCGGGGTCGCCGAGCACCTGCGTCTTGATCGTCTCGGCGCGCGCGATCATCGCCGGATCGAACTGGAGGTCCTGGGCGAGGTCCTTGAGGTACTTGTCGATCGACTGGCGAACCTGATGGTTGGGGTCGGACTGCACCGCGGCGACGAACTTGGAGAGCTCGATGTACACCTTGTCGCCCACAAGCTCGTTCGCGAAGTTCGGTACCCACGAGGGCGAACGGTCCGTCACGAGGTGGGTCACGGTGTCGTAGTTTCCCGCGACCCAATCCGCCGCCCGGTCCACGAGCAGGTCGACGAGCCGGTGGTGATGGCCGGCGTCGAACACGCGCTCGGCGAGCCGCCCGATGGGCGGGCCCCACGGCGGGGTGAGCAGATGCTTGCGCACGAGGCCCTCGATGACTGCCTGGACGTCGTCGTCGTTGAGGACGGTGAACGCGCCGCGGATGGCGGCGGCGCCCTCCTTCGCGACCCGCTCGGAGCCCGCGGTGGTTGCGAGCCATGCGCCGGCCTTGCGCGCGATGTCCGCGGAATCGAGCTTGGCGCGCACCACCGGCGCCGAGAGGAAGTTGTCCTCGACGAAGCCGCTCAGCGCCGCACCGATCTGGTCCTTGCGCCGCGGAATGATCGCCGTGTGCGGGATCTTGAGCCCCATTGGGTAGCGGAAGAGCGCGGTGACGGCGAACCAGTCGGCCAGGGCGCCGACCATCCCGCCCTCCGCGGCGGCCCGCACGTACTGGAGCCACGGGACCCGCTCCTGGAGCGCGAACGCGATCGCGAAGACCACCGCCATCGCGATGAGGAGGCTCAGCGCGAGGGTCTTCATGCTGCGCAGGGCCGCGGCCCGTTCGGCGTCCGCGGGGCTGAGCTCCGCTTGCCGCGTGACGGTGCCCGGGGGCCGATTGAGCGTCACCATACGCATCACCCTACTCGCGGGCCGGGTTCGCGGCCCCACCCTCGGGACGGGGTGAGCCCGGGAGTCGGTTAGCTTAATGCCATGACTTCCGAGCGCCCCCTCGTCTACGCCCACCGCGGTGCGAGCGCCCAGTTCGCCGAGCACACGCGCGCCGCCTACCTCCAAGCCCTCGCGGACGGCGCCGACGGCGTCGAATGCGACGTCCACCTGACGCGCGATCAGCACGTGGTGCTCCTCCACGACCCCAACCTCGACCGGACGTCCGACGGGACCGGCGCCGTCGCGGACCGAACCCTCGACGAGCTCCGCGAACTCGACTTCTGCTCGTGGAAGGGGGCCCGCTTCCCCGACGAGTACGGTGCCGTGAGCCAGCAGCTCCTCACGTTGCCCGAGCTCCTTGACCTCCTCGAGCTCGCGGGCCGGGAGATCGGCCTCGCGATCGAGCTCAAGCACCCGAGCCCCTACCAGCTCCGGCTCGAAGACACCGTGCTCGCGGTGCTCGCCGAGCGCGGGTGGGAGGCGAAGACCTCGCGGCTCGGCAACATCCGCGTGAGCTTCATGAGCTTCGATCCGGAGGCCGTGGGCTACCTGCTCGAGCGGGTGCCGGCCGAGCACGTGTGCATGCTCGTGGACGACGTCCAGGTCGAAGACGTGCGCGAGGACCTTGCCCTGGGCCGGATCACTGGCGGCGCGGTCGCGAACATGCTCAAGGCCGCCCAGGCGGACGCCGAGGGAATGCTTGACGCGGGCCGCGCCGGGATCGCGGGTCCTGGCATCGGCTACGTGCGCGAGCACCCGAATCGCGTGCGCCAGTGGCTCGACGACGGGCGCCGCTTCCGCGTCTGGACCGTCGACGCGCCTGAGGACGTCGAGCTCTGCCTGGCCTCGGGAATCCAGGAGATCACGACCAACCGTCCCGCGGACGTGCTGCGGCAGGTCGGCGCGGCGGTTGTCTGACGCGGAGCATCCGCGGCCAGAGGGCGAACCTCAGCGGGGCGGGAAAGCGGACGACGGCGGGGCGGCGGCTTCGCTGCGCACCTCGCCGGGGTTCCGCGTGGGCCTGTCCATCGCGGTCGCGACGGGGCTCTATGGCGTCTCCTTCGGGGCGCTGGGCGTTGCGTCGGGGCTGAGCATCCTCCAGACCGTTGCCCTGAGTCTCCTCATGTTCACCGGCGGATCGCAGTTTGCTTTCATCGGGGTCGTGGGCGGCGGTGGGTCCGGTGCGGCCGCCGCGGCCGCGGCCGGCCTGCTCGGCATCCGCAACGCGGTGTACGGGATGCAGCTCAACGCGATGTTCGGGCCGAAGGGGTGGCGCAGGTTCGTCGCCGCCCAGATCACGATCGACGAGTCCACCGCGACCGCCTCCGGTCAGACTGGCCGGCTCGAACAGCGCCGTGGCTTCTGGACGGCCGGGCTCGGCGTCTTCGTCCTGTGGAACGTCTTCACGGCCGTCGGGGCGTTCGCCGGCAACGCGATCGGAGACCCCAAGCAGTGGGGCCTCGATGGGGCCGCCGTCGCCGCGTTCCTCGGCCTCCTGTGGCCGCGACTCAAGGGGCGAGAGCCTGCCGCGATCGCCGTGGTCTGCGCGCTCGCGACCGTGCTGGCCGTTCCGTTCCTCCCGCCCGGCGTGCCCATTCTCGTGGCCGCCCTCGTGGCTGCGGTCTTCGGCTGGGTGAGCCACGCGCGCGCCGAGGCCGGGCGGCCTCTCGCCATGGAGGGGCTCGAGCCGGACGTGGATCCCTACCGGCACCAGCGCGGTCACAACGCGGGCGACGGGCCGTCGGGAGACTCACCTTCGGGAGACGCACCTTCGGGAGACGCACCTTCGGGAGGTGCCACGTGAGCCTGTGGTTCTGGGTAGCTCTGGCCTGCGCGGTGGCGTACGCGACGAAGCTGTTCGGCTATCTGGTGCCGCGCCGGTGGATGCAGAACGAGCGCATGACCCGCGTGGCCGGGACCGTGACGATCGGTCTGCTCGCCTCGCTGACCGCCGTCAACGCTCTGGGGAGTGGCCAGTCGCTCGCGTTCGACGCACGAATGGGCGCCCTCGTCGCAGCCGCTATCGCGCTGGTCCTGAGGGCGCCGTTCCTCGTCGTCGTGATTGTTGGTGCGGCCGCGGCGGCGGGCCTGCGCCTGCTGGGCTGGGGCTGACCCGCCGACCGATGGGGTTACTGCTGGGGAGTTCCTGGTTGGTCGGGGTGCCCTGGCTGGTCGGGGTGGCCTGGCTGGGCTGGCGGCTCCTGCCCGGGCTGACCGTAGGCCGGCGGCTGGTAACCCGGTTGCGGCTCGCCATAACCCGGCTGGCCGGGCTGGGGTTGGCCGGGCTGGGGCTGGCCATAACCCGGCTGACCGTACCCCGGCTGGCCATAGCCGGGCTGACTGTAGCCTTGGGGCTGCTGGCCATAGCCCTGTTGGCCATAACCCTGCTGGCCGTACGCCTGCGGCTGCCCGTAGGCGCCCTGAACGCGGGGGCCCATGAGCGCGCCCTTGCCGAGGTACGGCGACTGGCCATAGCTGAGGATCGGCGCGAACACGATCGCGAGCAGCACGAGGCCGACGGTCCACGCGACGTCCTTGCCGAACGACTTGGCGAGATCGTTCATCACGAAGATATTCAGCACCAGGACGCCGATTCCGCCGATCCAGCCGACGAAGAGGTTAAGGAACGGGAAGAAGAGCAAGACGTAGCCGCCGACGTAGAGCCAGATCCACCAGAGCGGGCGGCCCACGATATCGAGCAGGTTGTAGATGTTGTAGAAGGGCACGAACGCCGCCCACTGGGGCTTCCCCGCCTTGCGGAAGATCCCCATGTAGAGCAGCCCTGTGATGCCGAACCAGACGATGAACCAGATGATCGAGCTGACGATCGCAGCGCCGATGAAGGCCGCGCCAGAGACGCCGCCACTGGAGCCATAGGTACTCATGTAGGTGCTCAGGGTCATGAGCCAGACACTAGTCGCAGAATCCGACATTTGGCGACGGTGAAGATGAACATTCTCCACTAGACGCCCGCGCGGCCGTGACGCTAAGCCGGAGCCGCTAGAGCGGGAGGTCGACCTCCGGGATCGCCTCAAGAGGCGGGAGGGGCCGCTGCTCCCGGTGCGTGCGGATGGCGTCCTCCACAAGGGCTACGTAGCGCAGCCACGCCATCGACCCAGGTGCCACCGTGTCGCCCACGCCGATGAGCATCGCCACGAGCCGCACCATGTCCAAGAGCCGGAGCTCCTCGCGAAGGGTTCCCTGGTCCTGACCCCGGGTGAGCAGCACGCCCATCGACTCGATGAGCTTCCCCGCGAGGCCCACGAGGATCTGCCGCCGCCCCGCTACGGCGGAAAGGAGGTGATGCTCGTCATTCGCAACCTGCATCACGGCGCTCAGGACCTCGATGAGGCCGGCCGCCGCATCGGGGTTCCGGAGCGCGGTCTCGGTCACGGGCTCGACCTTGACCCGGATCTGCCGCTCGATCGCGGCGAGGACCAGCTCGTCCTTGTCCGCAAAGTTGCGGAACAGCGTGGCGGGGCCGACGCCCGCGCGATCGGCGACCACCTTGAGCGACACCTGGGGGCCGTCCTCGCGGAAGCACTCGAGGGCGGCCGAGATGATCTTTTCGATGTTCCGGGCCGCGTCTGCACGCATCGGCTTCCGCCATGCTCCTTCGTACTGCATACCCCCACCGTATCTACCGAGAGTGACGCTTTCGTAGATGTGAAGCTGGACTCTCAGGAGAAATTAGCATTCACAGGGCAAATATGACGTCAAGCGCCGGCGTGCCGCGTGCGAGACTTGGCGCATGATCGTCGCCTTCTCCGTGTCCCCGTCCGGCGAGCGGCCTGCGGAAGCCGGGCACGCGCCGTCGGGCGTCGCTCCTGATTCCGTCCACGAGGCCGTCGCCGCGGCCGTCAGGATTGTCCGCGAATCGGGCCTCCCGAACCGCACGAGCTCGATGTTCACGGAGATCGAGGGCGAGTGGGACGAGGTCATGGACGTCGTGAAGCGGGCCACGGAGGCTGTGGGACGGTACGGAACGCGGGTCTCGCTCGTGCTCAAGGCGGACATTCGCCCGGGGCACTCGGGTGAAATCGACGGCAAGATCGAGCGGCTCGAGCGCGCGATCTCGGAACAGGCCCGCTGAGGCCTCTTCCCCCGCGGCGGCCGCCCGGGCCAGACTGGCCGCATGATCGAGCACATGGCCAAACCCGAATGGATCGACGTGGAACGCTGGCTCACCTCGACGGTGGTGAAGCCCGGCCCGGAGCATGAGCGCGCGCTGACCACCGCCGTCGAACGCGGCATGCCGCCCATCGAAGTCCAGCCCACCGCAGGCAAACTTCTCCAGTTGCTCGTGCGGATGAGCGGCGCGCGGCGGATCCTCGAGATCGGCACGCTCGCCGGGTTCAGCACCATCTGGATGGCCCAGGCCCTCCCGGACGGCGGGCACCTTGACACCCTCGAGTACCTGCCCGAGCACGCGGCGGTCGCGCGGGAGAACCTCGACGCGGCGGGCCTCGCAGACCGCGTCGACGTCCACGTAGGCCCGGCGCTCGAGAGCCTCCCCGATCTCGAGGGCCCCTACGACTTCGTCTTCATCGACGCCGACAAACAGAACGACGCGAACTACCTCGAGTGGGCCGTGCGGCTCGGTCGGCCCGGAACCGTGGTGGTCGTGGACAACGCCGTGTGGGAGGGCTCGCTCCTCGATCCGTCGCTGGACGAGACCAACGCGCCGGGCATCGTGGCCGCGCTCGAGCTTCTGGGCGGCCCACTCTTCGACGCGACCGTGGTGCAGACCGTCGGGTCGAAGGGCTGGGACGGCTTCGCGCTCGCGGTCGTGCGCTGAGGGCCGGCGCATGGACTTCGAGATCGCCGACGCCGTGCCGCGCGACGCCGAGGAGCTCCTCGCCGTCAAGGACCAGGGCTGGCGCGAGGCCTACGCCCACCTGTTCTCCTCCGAGTTCCTCGCGGGCCTCGGTCGGGAGGCGGGCCGGACCGAGCGCTGGCGCGCCTTGCTCGCCGGCGAGGCCGGAGGTCGCTTCGCGGTCGGCCGCGCCGACGGCCGGATGGTCGGGATGGCCGGTGCCGGACCGGCCCGGGAGGGCTCACCCGCTCCCGAGGAGGTCTACACCGTGTACGTTCTTGCCGAGGTCTACGGCACTGGGCTCGCTCGTGCGCTCACGGAGCGAGTGATCGGCGACCGGCCCGCGTTCCTGTGGGTGCTCGAGGACAATGCGCGCGCGATCGCGTTCTACTCGAAGCTCGGCTTCGCGCCCGACGGCACGCGTGACTTTTTCGAGGCGGACGGCAAGCAAGTCCCCGAGATCCGCATGGTCCGCCCCGGTCCCGTGACCTGAATCGGCGAAGTCCTTGGCCGCCGCGCTGGGATAGCGTTACGCCATGGACGCTCGCACCCCGCGCCTCGCGCCGGGCCTGTACCCGATCGACACGGGCACGGCCGAGCTGCAGCGGGACGGCGATTCGTCCGACGGCTGGCTGCTCAAGATCAACGGCGTCCAGAGCTCCCACATCGTCCTGAGCGATCCGCTGCGGCTCGACTTCGAGTACATGCGCTGGATCGTCGCGCTCGTCGAGGAGCAGTTCCCGCCCGAGACCACGGGACGCCTTCGCGCCCTGCATCAGGGCGGCGGCGGGTGCTCCATGCCGCGGTATCTCGCGGCGCGCTACGCGGACGCGCGGCAGGTGGTGGTCGAGCTCGACGGGCAGCTCGCCGAGTACGTGCGGGCGTGGTTCGATCTGCCCAAGGCGCCGCTCCTGCGCCTCCGCGTGGGCGAGGCCCGCGCGGTCACGGAGTCCCTCACGCCGCAGACGCGGGACCTCGTGATCCGCGACGTCTTCGCGGGCTCGCGGACCCCGCATCCGCTGACCACCGTCGAGTTCGTTCACGCCTCGGCGCGGCTCCTCGACGGCGGCGGGCTCTTCGTCGCCAACATCGGGAGCGCCCCGGATCAGGTGACGGCGCGCGAGGAGGCCGCGTCGATCGCGGAGGTGTTCCCGTACGTCGCGATCGTCGCGGACCCCGCGATGCTCAAGGGCCGGCGGTTCGGGAACATCATCGTCGCGGCGAGCGATACGCCGCTCGAAGGATCAGCCGGGCTCCGCCGTCGTCTGCTCGGAGGGGGCGTCCCCGCCCACTACTGGGAGGACGCCCAGGTGCGCTCGTGGATCGGGGTCGCGCGGCCGCGGCACGATCCCCCGGGCGCGAGCTGACGCTCAGCTTCCCAGGAGCATGGCCCGCGACTCTTCGACCTTCCGCTTGAGCGCCGTGACGACGGCGGCCACAGCCGGCTGCCGCATCGAATCCGGACGCAGGACCATCCAGTAGGGGAGCTGCGCGCGGAAGTAGTCGGGCAGGAGCCGGACGAGGTCGGAGTGGCGGTCCGCCATGAAGCACGGCAGGAAGCCGATTCCCGCGCCCGCCCGCGTGGCTTCGACGTGCACGAACACGTTCGTCGAGGTGAGGCCGTCCCGCATTTCGGGGACGAGGCGGCGGGGTGCATCGAGGTCGTCGACCTGGAGCATCGAATCCACGAAGTACACGAGCCCGTGCCGCGCGAGCTCATCGGGGGTCTGCGGCGCCCCGTGCTGCGCGAGGTAGTCCTGAGACGCGTACATGCCGAGCGCATAGACCCCGAGCCGCACGGCCTCGGCCCGGTGAACCTGCGGCTCGCCCACCACGACCTCGATGTCCACGCCCGAACGCTGCTGGAGCGCGCGTCGCGTCACGGTGATGAGCTCGACCGCGAGGTTCGGGTGTTCCCGCCTCAGCTCCGCGACGGCGGGCGAGGCGATGTACGCGCTGAAGCCGTCCGTTGCCGTCATGCGCACTACGCCGGTCACCGGATCGTCGGCTCCCGGCGCCAAACGGGCGACGGCGTCCGCAACCTGGGCGGCGACGCCCACCGCGCGCTCGCCGAGCGGGGTGAGCTCCCAGCCGCCCGCCGCGCGAGCGAGGACTCGCCCTCCGAGGGCCTTTTCGAGAGCAGCGATCTTGCGGGCAATCGTCGTGTGGTTGAGGCCCAAGGTTTCGCCCGCCGTCGTGAATTTGCCCGCTCGGGAGACCTCGAGGAGCACGAGGAGCTGGTCAGGGGAGGGCGACGCCGTCGTCATGGGCCCACTGTAGTCCGGCGACGGGAGGAATGTGCAGGAATGCACAGCTACCTTGCCGAACTGACTATTGATGCCACAATTTCGCGCAACAATACTGGCTTGGTCAAAGGTGGCCCGCATCACAGGGCCCGGTGCCGTGGGGCACACGTCAGAGCAGACCCCGGGAGGGAACCCATGAGCTCAACGCAGCGCTCGGGCGGCACGGCCGCCGACAGACCGCTTCTGACCAAGATTGTGTCCGCGTCGATGGCCGGAACGGTCGTCGAGTGGTACGACTTCTTCCTCTACGCGACCGCGTCGACGATCGTCTTCAACAAGATCCTCCTCCCGACCATGGGCAACGAGTACGACGCGATCATCGCCGCGTTCCTCACCTACGCCGTGGGCTTCATCGCGCGCCCGCTCGGCGGCGTCCTGTTCGGGCAGCTCGGCGACCGGCTGGGCCGCAAGCAGACGCTCCAGATCACGATCATGCTGATCGGGGTCGCGACCGTGCTCATGGGCTGCCTCCCGACCTACCAGCAGATCGGCGTGTGGGCACCGATCCTCCTCGTGGTGCTGCGCTTCGTCCAGGGCCTCGCGCTCGGCGGCGAGTGGGGCGGCGCCGTGCTGCTCGTCGCGGAGCACGCGCCGGACTCGCAGCGCGCGTTCTGGGCTTCGTGGCCGCAGGCGGCCGTTCCCGTGGGCAACGTCCTCGCGACGTTCGTCCTGTGGGTTATGACGACGTTGCTCCCCTCCGGCGCGTTCCTCGCGTGGGGCTGGCGCGTCGCGTTCTGGCTCTCCGCGGTCGTGGTCATTGTGGGTTACGTCATCCGGACCCGCATCACCGAGGCACCGATCTTCGAGGCCGCGAAGGCCGAGCTCGACGCCGAGAAGGCTGCAGGCTACGGCGTCATCGAGGTGCTCAAGCGCTACCCGAAGGGCGTGCTCGTGGGCATGGGGCTGCGCTTCGCGGAGAACATCATGTACTACCTCGTGGTCACGTTCTCGATCGTCTACCTCGGCACGGGCCTCAAGATGAACACGGGCTCGATCCTCGGCGTGATCGCAATAGCACATGTGTGCCACTTCATCGTGATTCCGATCATCGGCCGCATGGCGGACCGTGTGGGCCGCAAGCCCGTCTACCTCGTGGGCGCGATCCTCGCCGCGACGTGGGGCTTCTGGGCGTTCCCGGCCTTCGGCACGAAGAACACGTTCGTCATCCTCATCACGATCATCGTGGGCCTCGTCTTCCATGCGCTCATGTACGCGGGCCAGCCGGCCATCATGGCGGAGATGTTCCCCACCCGCATGCGGTACTCGGGCGTCTCGATCTCCTACCAGGTCACGTCGATCGTGGCGGGCTCGCTTGCGCCGGTCTTCGCGACCGAGTGGCTCAAGGCCACCGGCTCGTGGTGGCCCACGGCCGTTTACCTCGCGATCGCCGCCGTCATCACGGTGATCTCCGTCGTGGCGCTGCGTGAGACGCGCGGTGCGTCGCTCCGCGCGCTTGACGCGGCCGACGCCGCTCGCACTG
>NZ_JBKZWT010000098.1:0-11977 GCF_047759905.1 Sinomonas sp. G460-2
CTCCTCTCGGACCCCAACGCCACGGTCTCGACCGCGGCCGGCACAGCGCTGCCGGCCCTCGAATGGGTCGCCGCGGTCCGCGCCGAGCTCGACGCCGCCCCCGAGGCCACGGTCCTGACCCGGACCAACGCGTTCGGGAGCTACGACTCGAACTACGTGATCGCGCTCGAGAGCCGCACCGACCACCTCGGTGCGGACGCTGCGGCCGCCGAATCCGGCGGCGTTTCCCGGCAGCGCCTGTGGCACATCCGGGCCCAGCAGGTCGTCCTCGCGACCGGCGCCCACGAGCGGCCGATCGTGTTCCGCAACAACGACCGCCCCGGCGTCATGCTCGCCTCCGCGGTGCGGACGTACCTCAACCGGTACGGCGTCGCGGCCGGCTCGCGCGTCGTCGTCTCGACGACCAATGACAGCGTGTACCCGCTCGTCGCCGATCTCCTCCGGGCGGGCGTGCAGGTCGCGGCCGTTGCGGACGCCCGCCCCGAGCTCTCCGCCGCCGCCAAGACGGCGGACGCGGCCGGCGTCGTCGTCCTCCTCGGCGCCGCCGTGGTGGACACGGCAGCGAACCCTGGGGGCGGTCCGCGCGTCAGCGCAGCAACAATTCGTGCGATCGACGACGACGGCGCCCCCGTGGGTGCCGCGCGGAAGGTCGCGTGCGACGTCGTTGCCGTCTCCGGCGGGTGGAGTCCCGTGGTGCACCTCCACAGCCAGCGTCAGGGCAGGATCCGCTGGGACGACGAGCTCGTCGCGTTCGTGCCCTCCGGGGCCGTCGAGGGCCAGCAGATCGTCGGCGCGGGGGGCGGGAGCTTCGATCTCGGCGACTGCCTCGCCGAGGGGACCAATGCGGGGGCGGTCGCGGCGTTCAACGCCGGCTTCGTCACGGAGGGCGGCGCCCACGCGATCGCCGTCGCCGGTACCGCACTGCACGTGAACGGCAGGACCCGCCCCCTCTGGGTCGTCCGGGACGAGGACGCCGGGCTCGCCGAGCTTCACGAGCACTTCGTGGACCTCCAGCGCGACCAGACCGTCGCGGACGTGCTCCGCGCGACCGGCGCCGGCATGCGCAGCGTCGAGCACATCAAGCGTTACACCTCGATCAGCACCGCCAACGACCAGGGCAAGACCTCCGGCGTCAACGCCATCGGCGTCATCGCGGCGGCGCTCAACAACGGCGCGACCCCCGGTGAAATCGGCACGACGACGTACCGCGCGCCCTACGCGCCCGTCGCCTTCGCGGCCATGGCGGGGCGGCAGCGTGGAGAGCTCTTCGACCCCGAGCGGCTCACGTCGATCCACCCGTGGCACGTGGAGCACGGCGCCGAGTTCGAGCTCGTCGGCCAGTGGCTGCGGCCCTGGTACTACCCGCGGGCGGGCGAGTCGATGGACGAGGCCGTGCTGCGCGAGTGCGCGGCCGTGCGCTCGTCGGTGGGTGCCATGGACGCCACGACGCTCGGCAAGATCGAGATCTGGGGCGCTGACGCGGGGGAGTTCCTCAACCGCATTTACACGAACGCGTTCAAGAAGCTCAAGCCCGGCTCGGCCCGCTACGGCGTCATGTGCACGCCGGACGGGATGATCTTCGACGACGGCGTCACCCTGCGCCTCGACGAGAACCGCTACTTCATGACGACGACGACCGGCGGCGCCGCGCGCGTGCTCGAGTGGCTCGAGGAGTGGCACCAGACCGAGTGGCCAGCGCTCGATGTGAACTTCACGTCCGTCACCGAGCAGTGGACGACCGTCGCGGTCGTCGGCCCGAAGTCTCGCGCCGTGATCTCCAAGGTCGCCCCCGACCTCGACGTCGACAACGAGGCCTTCCCGTTCATGGCGTTCCGCGAGACGACGCTCGCCTCGGGCATCCCCGCCCGGGTCTGCCGCATCTCCTTCTCGGGCGAGCTGGCCTTCGAGATCAACGTCTCCGGCTGGTACGGCCAGCAGGTCTGGGAGGACGTCTTCGAGGCCGGGGCCGAGTTCGGCATCACCCCGTACGGCACCGAGACGATGCACGTGCTCCGCGCCGAGAAGGGCTACCCGATCGTCGGCCAGGACACCGACGGCACCGTCACCCCGCAGGACGCGGGCATGGAGTGGATCGTCTCGAAGGCGAAGGACTTCGTGGGCAAGCGCTCGTACTCCCGGGTGGACACCGCCCGGACCGACCGCAAGCACCTCGTGTCCCTGCTGCCCGTGGACCCGACGTTCCGGCTCCCCGAGGGCACGCAGGTGGTCGAGGCCGGCATCACCGTCAACCCCGCGTACGGTCCCGTGCCGATGCTCGGCCACGTGACGTCGAGCTATCACTCGGCGGCGCTCGGGCGCTCCTTCGCCCTGGCCCTCATCAAGAACGGCCGGAACCTCATCGGCCGGACCCTCGTCGCCCCCGTGGGCAACCAGCTTGTCGACGTGATCGTCGGCGACACCGTCCTCTACGACCCGGAAGGGAAGCGCCGCGATGGCTGAGCAGCTCATTTCACCCGCCCGCCCCACCCACGCCACCCAAACCCGCCCCACGACCCCCACAGGCAGCACGGCGGAGCTGCGCCGGAGCCCCGCCGCCCATCTCGCGCCCCGGTTCGCCGAGGCCGAGGTGACCGGTGCCCGCCGCGTCTCCCTTCGCGAGGTCCCCTTCCGGACTATGGTCGGCCTCCGCGCGGTCCCGGGCTCGGACGCCGCACGCCGCATCGAGGCTCGGCTCGGAACGCCGCTCCCCGCGCGCTGCGGTGAGGTCTCCGTCGGCACGGGCAGCTCGGTGTTCTGGCTCGCGCCGGACGAGTTCCTGGTCGTCTCGAGCACCGACCCCGCCGAGGCGACCGCGGCGCTCGCCGAGGCCCTCGGCGCCGAGCCGGGCTCCGCCGTCGACCTCTCCGCGAACCGCACGACGTTCGAGCTCAGCGGTACGTCCGCCCGCGACGTCCTCGAGAAGGGCTGCCCGCTCGATCTCCACCCTCGGGCGTTCGCCGTCGGCGCCGCCTACGTCACCCAGCTCGGCCCCGTCCCGGTGCTGCTGTGGAAGACCGGCCCCGAGACGTGGGAGGTCTGCCCGCGCGCCTCCTTCGCCGACTACCTGGGCCGCTGGCTGCTCGACGCCATGGCCGAATTCAAGACGGCCGAGCCCACGGCGGCCAGGCTCAAGGCTCCGGAGGTGCTGTAGCCGATGGCGCCGCGTGAGTACGTCCTGACGCTCGACTGCACCGAGAGGCCCGGAATCGTCTACGCAGTCTCGGGGTTCCTGGCCGAACGTGGTTGCGACATCGTCGACATCAAGCAGTACGGCGACCGTCGAGGCGGGCACTTCTACATGCGGGTCCACTTCGAGGCCCCTGCCGCCGGCGGGACCGAGGCTCTGGAGGAGCTCACCCTCGAGGAGGGCTTCGCTCCCGTCGCCGAGCGCTTCGGCATGGCGTGGCGCCTCCGCCCGGCGGGGGAGAAGACTCGAGTGCTGCTCATGGTGTCCAAGTTCGGGCACTGCCTCAACGACCTGCTGTTCCGCGCGCGGATCGGCGAGCTGCCGGTCGAGATTGTGGCGGTCGTCTCGAACCACGACGACCACCGGGGGCTCGTCGAATGGCACGGCATCCCCTACCACCACATCCCCGTCACCGCCGGGTCGAAGCCTGAGTCGGAGGCCAAGCTCCTCGCGCTCGTGGACAGCTACGGCGTGGAGCTCGTGGTGCTCGCCCGTTACATGCAGGTGCTCAGCGACGCCCTCGCGACCCGCATGACCGGGCGTGTGATCAACATCCACCACTCGTTCCTCCCCTCGTTCAAGGGCGCCAAGCCGTATCACCAGGCGTGGGAGCGCGGCGTCAAGACGGTGGGCGCGACGGCCCACTATGTCAACGCCGAGCTCGACGAGGGCCCGATCATCGTCCAGCAGGTCATCGAGGTGGACCACACCCATTCGCCCGAGGACCTCGTCGCGGTCGGCCGCGACGCCGAGTGCAAGGCCCTGAGCAACGCCGTGCGCTGGCACTGCGAGGGCCGCGTCATTCTCAACGGGAACCGAACGGTCGTGCTTCGGTGAGTGCTTCGAGCCGGGGAAGGAATGCTCCATGGCACTGAGCGCCCTCGACATGTTCTCCGTGGGCATCGGCCCGTCGTCCTCGCACACGGTCGGGCCGATGCGCGCTGCCGCCACCTTCACGGACGGCCTTCGCGCGGAGGGGCTGCTGGGCGCCGTCGAACGCGTTCGGGCGGAGCTGTTCGGCTCGCTCGGCGCGACCGGACACGGGCACGGCTCGGACAAGGCGGTCATCCTGGGCCTCCAGGGGGAGCGGCCCGAGACCGTGGACACCGACACCGCCGACGCGCGGGTCGCCCAGGCGGGGGCCGAGGGCAAGCTGCTCCTCGCGGGGGAGCGGCGTATCGCGTTCTCCTGGGACGACGACGTGGTGATGCACCGGCGGCGTTCGCTTCCGGCCCACCCCAACGGGATGGTCTTCAGGGCGTTCGACGGCGCGGGGGAGCTCCTGCGCGAGGCGACGTTCTACTCGGTGGGCGGGGGCTTCGTCGTCGACGAGGACGCCGTGGGCGCAGACCGCATCGTCGAGGATGCGACGCCGCTGCCGTACCCGTTCACCACCGGGGCGCAGCTCCTCGAGCACTGCCGCCGCGAGGGCAGACGCGTCAGCGACATCATGCTCGCGAACGAGCTCGTCTGGCGCAGCGAGGAGGAACTCCGCGCCGAGCTCCTGCACATCTGGGCCGTCATGAAGGAATGCGTGCACAACGGCTGCACCCGCACCGAGAAGCTCCTGCCCGGAGGGCTCAAGGTCCCGCGCCGCGCGCCGAAGCTCCTCGCCGACCTCGAGGCCGCGAACGACCAGACGGACCCCATTCGGGCCATGGACTGGGTCAATCTGTTCGCCCTGGCCGTGAACGAGGAGAACGCGTCCGGCGGGCGCATCGTCACCGCGCCGACCAACGGCGCGGCCGGAATCGTCCCTGCGGTGCTGCACTACTACGAGAAGTTCGTCCCAGGGGCCGACGACGACGGCGTCGTGCGCTTTCTGCTCACCGCTGCGGCCGTGGGCATCCTGTTCAAGGAGAACGCCTCGATCTCCGGCGCCGAGGTCGGGTGCCAAGGCGAGGTCGGATCGGCGTGCGCGATGGCGGCCGGCGGACTGTGCGAGGTCCTTGGCGGCACGCCCGCGCAGGTCGAGAACGCCGCCGAGATCGGCATCGAGCACAACCTCGGCCTCACGTGCGATCCGGTGGGCGGGCTCGTGCAGATCCCGTGCATCGAGCGCAACGCCGTCGCGAGCAACAAGGCGATCAACGCCGCCCGCATTGCGCTGCGCGGGGACGGCAGTCACAAGGTCTCGCTCGACAAGGCGATCAAGACGATGCGGGAGACCGGCGCGGACATGAAGGTCAAATACAAGGAGACATCGCGCGGCGGCCTCGCCGTCAACGTCATCGAATGCTGAGGACCCCCGGAGGATCGACAGCATCCGCCCGGACGGCGTCCGAACAGTTTCCGTTCAACGGAAGGAGTCTAACGCCCGGGAGGTAATCCGACGCACACTCGAATCAGTCCTCGGAGCGGCCCAACGACGGTCCGGCCCGCAGCTGAAAGCGAGTTTGAGATGAGCGAACGCAAGATCCACACCACCCAGGTGGCCATCATGGGTGCCGGCCCGGCGGGCCTCATGCTGTCCCACCTGCTGCATCAGGCCGGGATCGAGAGCACGGTCGTGGAGCTCCGCAGCCGCCGCGACATCTCCCACACCATCCGCGCCGGGATCCTCGAGGCCGGCTCCGTGGACCTGCTCGTGGGCTCGGGCGTGGACAACGTGCTGCGCAACGGCCACGAGCACGAGGGCACGGAGTTCCGCGTCAACGGCGAGGGCCACCGCATCGACTTCAAGGCCCTGACCGGGAATTCAGTGTGGCTCTACCCGCAGAATGAGGTCTTCGACGATCTCTCCGCCCAGCGCGAGGCCGACGGCGGCGACGTCCGCTACTCGTGCTCCGACACCCAGGTCTTCGACCTCACGGGCCAGCCCAAGGTGCATTTCACCGACACTGACGGTCAGGACTGGGAACTCCGCGCCGAGATCCTCGTGGGCGCGGACGGCTCGCGCTCGCACTGCCGCTTCCAGATCCCCGAGGCCGAGCGGACCTGGTACTTCAACGAGTACCCGTTCGCGTGGTTCGGCATCCTCGCCGAGGCGCCGCGCAGCTCGCCTGAGCTCATCTACGCGAACTCGGCGCACGGCTTCGCGCTCATCAGCCAGCGCACCGACACGATGCAGCGCATGTACTTCCAGTGCGACCCGACGACGAACCCTGCAGACTGGAGCGAGGAGCAGATCTGGGAGCAGCTGCGCCTCCGCGTCAACGGCAACGGCTTCGCGCTCAAGGAGGGCCCGATCATCGACAAGGTGGTCCTTCCGTTCCGTTCGTTCGTGCACACGCCAATGCGGTACGGGAACCTCTTCCTCGCGGGCGACGCCGCCCACACCGTCCCGCCCACGGGCGCGAAGGGCCTCAACCTCGCCCTCCACGACGTCAAGCTCCTGTTCGAGAGCCTCGACTCCTATTTCAAGTCGGGCTCGACCGCGCTCATCGACACGTACTCCGACCGCGCACTCGATCGCGTGTGGAAGGCGCAGTACTTCTCCTACTGGATGACCACGCTCCTCCACACCGTGCCCGACGAGCCGAACCACGCGTTCTTCCGCGCCCGCCAGCTCGGGGAGCTGCGCTCGCTCCTGGAGTCCGAGCACGGCCGCGCCTACATCGCCGAGTGCTACACGGGGTGGCAGGGCAAGTAGCGCGCCGGTCGTCCGCTCCTGCCCATCTTGGGGGAGCACAGTCGGTGCGTTGCTGGGCAACACGCCGATTGCCGGCGGATTGGGCGGCGCAAGAAGGGCAGGAACGGACACGCCGGGATCGGGTGAAAGGATGCCCCTATGAGCCACTCGAGTCCCGTCCCGTCCTTCTACCTCGACAAGGCCGATCCCGGCTCGTGGAAGGCCCTCAATTCCCTCGCCACCGCCGTGCGCGAGGCGACAGAGGCGGCGGGCCTGCCGCGCGACGTCGTCGAACTCGCCAACGTGCGCATCTCCCAGATCAACGGCTGCGCGTATTGCCTTGACCTCCACGTGCGTGCCGCCGAGGAGGCGGGAACAGCGGCGGTCAAACTGCGCGTTCTACCTGCATGGCGCGAGACGTCAATCTTCAGCGAGACCGAAGAGGCCGCGCTCACCATCGCGGAGGCGGTCACCCTGCTCCCGGACGACGACGAACGGGTCGCCTCGCTCGAGTCCGCCCGCTTCGCGTTGGGAGACGAAGCCTATTCGGCCCTGTGCTGGGCCGCGGCCACCATGAACACGTTCAACCGCGTCTCGATCGTGAGCCGTCACCGGGTCACGGGCTAGGGGTTTCGAAGAGGGCTTGTTCTCCGAACATTAACGATATATCGTTGAGGCATCGAGATACATCGGTGCCATATCGGTGTATCGCCCTACTCAAGGAGAAACACCATGCATCCCCATCCAGACCATCACCACGAGCATCAGCACCACCACGACGGGCACGGCTTCGGTCCCGGCCCCGGGGGCTTCGGCCCTGGCGGCTTCGGGCGCGGATTCGGCCGCGGCTTCGGGCCAGGTTTCGGGCCGGGCCGTGACTTCCCGCCGGGCTTCGGTCCGCGCGGCGGGCGCCGCGCCAGCCGAGGGGACATCCGCGCGATGATCCTCTCGCTCCTGTCCGAGAGCCCGAACACGGGGTACGGCATCATCCAGGCCGCGAACGAGCGCACGAACGGCATGTGGCGTCCGAGCCCCGGCTCGGTCTACCCGACGCTCCAGCAGCTCGTCGACGAGGAACTCGTCGAGCAGACCGGCGAGGGCAAGCGCACCGAGTTCACGCTCACCGAGACGGGGCGCGCGTACGTCGCCGACCACGCCGAGGAGCTCCAGAAGGCGTGGGACGCCGCCCCGGGCACGAGCGAGGCCTCGGACGCGTTTGTGGAGAGCGCCAAGAAGTTCATGGGCGTGCTCCACCAGTTCCGTTTCGCCGCGACGGACGAGCAGCGCACCAAGGCCGCCGCCGCCCTCGACGACGCCCGCAAGGCTCTGTACCTCATCCTCGCCGAGTAGCGGGATCATTGCAGAGAGGGCCGTACTCCTAAGGAGGCCAATGTCCCAGATGGCACCCGGGCGACCACCCGCCGTCGTGCGCGGCGGTCGCGTTTCGGGCGGCGACGTCGCGCTGCAGAAGAAGCTCAACGCGGAGGCGCCCCGCATCCCGCACCTGCTCCGCCGCATCGCGGAGCTGTTCACGCCGCATCGCGGGGCGCTCTCTCTCACCGTTGTGCTCGTGCTCGTCGGGGCCGCGCTTTCCGTGGCCCCGCCGCTGCTCACCCAGCGCACGTTCGACGACGGCCTGTTCCCTCCCGGGGGCCATCCCGACCTTCCGCGGCTCGGTGAGCTCGTGTCCCTCATGGTCGGCGTCTACGTGATTTCGGCCCTGCTCGGTGTGTGGCAGACGTACCTCACCTCGACCGTCGGGAACGCCGTCATGGGCGCGCTGCGCGTGCGGCTGTTCAGCCACCTGCAGTCCATGGAGCTGAGCTTCTTCACGCGCACCAAGACCGGTGTGATCCAGTCCCGCCTCCAGAACGACGTGGGCGGCGTGGCGGGCGTGCTCTCCAACACGGTCTCCGGCGTCGTCGGGAATATCGTCACGGTCATCGCGGCGTTCGTCGCGATGATCGCGCTCAACTGGCAGCTGACCGTCATCGCCGTGGTCCTCATGCCGTTCCTCGTGATCGCCCAGCGCCGCGTGGGCCAAGTGCGCGCGCGGATCGCCACCAAGACGCAGGAATCGCTCTCCGACATGACGGCGATCACCCAGGAGTCCCTCAGCGTGTCCGGGATCCTGCTGTCGAAGAGCTTCAACCGGCAGCCGGATGAGATCGAGAGGTACTCGGCGGAGAACCGGAACCTCGTGAGGCTTCAGGTGCGGCAGGCCATGAGCGGCCAGTACTTCTTCGCGCTCGTGAGCATCTTCCTCTCGTCGATCCCCGCGATCGTGTACCTTGTGGCCGGGTGGCTGCTCTCGGGCGGGGCCCACGGCGTCACGGCCGGCACGATCGTCGCGTTCACCACCGTCCAGGCGCGGCTCCTCTTCCCGCTCATCGCGATCATGCGCGTGGCGCTCGACCTCCAGACGTCCGGGGCCCTGTTCGCGCGCATCTTCGAGTACCTCGACCTCAACCCCGCGATCACCGACGGGCCGTCCGCCGAGCCGCTGCCGGCCGCCGCGGACCGTCTGGGCGAGGTCGAGTTCGATCGGGTGACGTTCAGCTACCCGGACTCGCGCGGCGAGGACCGGGCGACGCTCAACGACGTCTCGTTCCGGGTCGAGCCGGGCCAGTTCGCCGCGTTCGTGGGGCCGAGCGGCGCGGGCAAGACCACGGTCTCCTACCTCATCCCCCGGTTCTACGAAGCGAGCGAGGGGTCGGTGCGGTTCGCGGGGCGGGACGTGCGCGAGATCGAGCACGAATCGCTCGTGAGCCACATCGGGATCGTGAGCCAGGAGACGTACCTCTTCCACGCGACGATTGCCGAGAACCTGCGCTACGCGAAGGCCGACGCGACGCAGGACGAGCTCGAGGCCGCCGCGCGTGCGGCCAACATCCACGAGACGATCGTCTCCTTCCCGGACGGCTACGACACCGTGGTCGGCGAGCGGGGCTACCGGCTTTCCGGCGGCGAGAAGCAGCGCATCGCGATCGCCCGCGTGCTGCTCAAGGATCCCGAGGTGCTCGTACTGGACGAGGCGACGAGCTCGCTCGACACCATCTCCGAGCGCGTCGTGCAGAAGGCCCTCGACACCGCGGCCCATGGGCGCACGACGATCGCCATCGCCCACCGGCTTTCGACCGTGGTCGGCGCCGACGTCATCTACGTCGTGGACCGCGGGCGGATCGTCGAGCACGGCTCCCATGCGGAGCTCCTGGCGGCGGGCGGCGCCTACGCGCGGCTCTACCTCGACCAGGCGGGCGGGGGCGCGGGCTCGAACGGCGCAAACGGAGCGCCGGGCGCAATCGGCACGAGCGGCGTGACCGGCCAGCGCAGCGGCACCCCCACCTGATCGTCTCGGGTGCGACGCGCGGGGAGAGCGGAATCATAGTCGCCCGATTGGGGAATGCGAAAACCTGCGTGGGATGATGGGCGGGATGACTTCCCCCACGCGAACCCCGGACAGCCCCGTGCCCCCCGCCGACGGCGACTCCCGCCCCCAGGTGCGGCCCGCGACGGAGGGCTGGGAGCAGCAGCGCACGGCCGAGGGCCGCCCGCTGCTCCAGTTCGCGTCCCCGCGCGTCAAGCAGCCGCCGCTGCACCTCGCGGACCTCACGCTCCCGGAGCGGGCCGAGAAGCTCAAGGAGCTCGGCCTCCAGCCCTTCCGCGCGAAGCAGCTCAGCACGCACTACTTCCAGCACTGGACCACGGATCCGGACCGCATGAGCGACCTCCCGAAGTCGGGCCGGGAAGAGCTCGTCGAGGCGATGTTCCCACCGCTCCTCACCGAGGTCCGCCGGCTCCGCACCGACGACGGCAACACCATCAAGTTCCTGTGGCGCCTCTTCGACGGCGCGCTCGTCGAGTCCGTGCTCATGCGCTACCCGGGCCGCATCACGCTGTGCGTCTCGTCGCAGGCGGGCTGCGGAATGAACTGCCCGTTCTGCGCGACGGGCCAGGCGGGCCTCACGCGCAACATGTCGACCGCGGAGATCGTGGACCAGGTCGTCGCCGCGAACCGCGTCATCGCGGCGGGGGAGCTTGGCCAGACCGAGCACCCCGACGAACGGGTCACGAACATCGTGTTCATGGGCATGGGCGAGCCGCTCGCGAACTACAAGCGCGTCATGGCCGCCGTGCACCGTTTCGTGGACCCCGCGCCCGAGGGCCTCGGCATGTCGGCCCGCAACATCACGGTCTCGACCGTTGGCCTCGTCCCGGCGATCCGCAAGCTCGCCGAAGAGAACGTTCCCGTCACGTTCGCGCTCTCCCTGCACGCCCCGGACGACGAGCTCCGCGACGAGCTCATCCCCGTCAACAACCGCTGGAAAGTCGATGAGGCGATCGACGCCGCGTACGACTACTTCCGCAAGACCGGCCGCCGCGTGAGCATCGAGTACGCGCTCATCAAGGACATGAACGACCACGCCTGGCGCGCGTCGCTCCTCGCGAAGAAGCTCAACCAGCGCGGCCGCGGCTGGGTCCACGTCAACCCGATTCCGCTCAACCCGACGCCGGGGTCAATCTGGACCGCGTCCGAGCCCGAGGTCCAGGACGAGTTCGTCGGCGTGCTCCGCGCGGCTGGCGTCCCCACGACCCTGCGCGACACGCGCGGCAAAGAGATCGACGGCGCGTGCGGCCAGCTCGCCGCCGCCGAATGACGGGCGCGCAGACCTCAGGCACCTCAGGAGCACACCCGTACGACGGCGGGACCCGCCCAGGTGGGCCCCTCGCCGTCGTCGGCCGCTTGCTCCGCGAGCTGATGCTGGGCATCGGCCCGGCGAAGAATGACCACCACGCCGCGATCCGCGCGGCGGCCGGAGTGTTCGTGCCGCTGCTCACGCTCACGCTCGTCAACCGGCTGGACCTCGCGATCTTCGCGAGCTTCGCCGCGTTCACGGGGATCTACGGTCGCAACGAGCCGCATCGCATCCGGCTGGTGACGCAGACGCGCGCCGCGCTGCTCATGCTCGCGGTCATCCTCGCCGCGACCTTCTCAGCCCGGCTGAGCCCCGGCGGCGCGCTCAATCCGTGGGAGATCGTGGCTGGCACGACGCTCGTCGCGTGGCTCTGCACCGTGATGGTGGGGCATTGGCGGCTGCGGCCCGCTGGCTCTCTGTTCTATATCTTCGCGTTTGCTTCCATCTCCTCACTCCCGCGGCAGCCGCCGCTCGGCGACGCACTCGTGGCCTCCGCCGCGACCGTGGTCCTGTGCCTCGCGA
>NZ_JBKZWT010000099.1:0-11954 GCF_047759905.1 Sinomonas sp. G460-2
GGCAACGGGTTGCCAGCGGCCGCGCGCAACTGCTGCCCTGACCCGCAACTCCGTGGGGTATTCCCTACGGAGATGCGGGTAATCCACGGACATGCAGTTTTGCCACGGAGTTCTCTCGAGGCCTCCGTTGCTCCTCCCCAGAGCGAGTCGCGGCAAGTTGTCCACATGAGCCACGAAGCGCGTTGCCCGAGTATCGGCTTGACGTGACGATCGAGGCATGGGGATGCGCTCAGTCGAGGATCTGTTTGCAGCCGCGTGGCCAGGTCATGACGTGGCCTCGACGGCTGCGCTGAAGTCGGCGGGAATTGACGATCGGCTGCTGGCCAAAGCCGTGCGCAGCGGACTGGTTCTGAGGTTGCGTCAAGGGGCCTACATCCCGGTCCACCGTTGGGACGCCCTGACGCCGTGGGAACGGGAAATTGCCAGGCTCGACGCCCACGTCGAGGGGACGCATGGTTCGGCCGTCTACTGCTTGGCGAGCGCCGCAGTTCTGCGCGGATGTGCGGTCTGGAACGTCGGTTCCGCGATCCACGTGGCGACGAGCTACGCGGGTTCCCGAGCCAGCCGGTCAAACGACACCGCAACCCACCAGCTCGCGCTCGCCGATAACGATGTGACGGTGGTCGAACGACGAGGGCGGCACATCAAGGTGACAACGCTCCTTCGCACCGTCGCGGACTGCGCACGCCACATGCCCTTTGAACAGGCCGTTGTCATCGGTGACAGCGCCCTGCAGCGTGGACTGGATCCCCACCGTTTGCGACTCGCCGTGGAGCAGGGATCTCCGCGCGGGAGGCGGAGGGCCCTCACGGTGGTGGACTCGCTTGAGCGCGCGACCGAGTCCGTGGGGGAGAGCCGGACTCGGATTTTGCTCGAACGCCTGGGGTTCGAACGGCCTCAGGTGCAGTTCGAGCTGCAGACGGGCGGCTGGTCTTTACCGGGCAGATTTCGCGTGGCCGAGTCTCATGGTCATCATCGAATTCGACGGAGACGGGAAATACCGACATCACGGCCCCGCTTCGGAGGTGCTGCTCGCGGAGCGACGTCGCGAATCCCTGCTCATGGAATTGGGCTGGGTGTTCGTACGCCTTCGCTGGACAGACTTGGAGCGCCCGGACGAGGTGCGACGACGCATCCAGTCTGCGATTCGAACGGCTGCGCGACGGTCGGCTTGATGCCGAGATCGAGCGCCGGTGAAATACGTGCTGCCCTCACCCGCATTTCCGTGGGGTATTCCCTACGGAAATGTGGCTCAGGGCAGCACATGTGGACCCGGGGGTGGCCAGCCAGGCCAGCCAGCCTGGGGGACGCCCGGCCGAGACTCGGCGCCGGCCTAGAGCGTTCCGGTCGCGATCTTGAGCATGCGGCGCAGCGGCTCGGCCGCGCCCCACAGGAGCTGGTCGCCTACCGTGAAGGCGGAGACGTACTCGGGGCCCATCTCGAGCTTGCGGATGCGGCCCACCGGGATGTCGAGCGTGCCGGACGCCGCGACGGGCGTCAGCTGGTCCATCGACGCCTGCTTCTCGTTCGGCACCACGCGCGCCCACTCGTTGTCCGCGTCGATGATCCGCTCGATCTCGGCGACCGAGAGGTCCTCGCGGAGCTTGAGCGTGAGTGCCTGGGAGTGCGAGCGCATCGCACCGATCCGCACACACAGGCCGTCCATGATCACGGGGTCGATGGCCCCGCCCGCCCGCGTGCCGAGGATCTTGTTCGTCTCGACGCCGGCCTTCCACTCCTCCTTGGACTGGCCGTTGCCGAGGTCCGCGTCGATCCACGGGATGAGCGAGCCAGCGAGCGGCACGCCGAACTGGGTCGCGTCGACGCCGCCGCGCTGGGCCGCGAGCACCTTGCGGTCGATCTCGAGGATGGCCGACGCCGGGTCGTCGAGTTCCGCGGACACCGCGCCGTGGATCGTCCCGAACTGGGTGATGAGCTCGCGCATGTGCCGCGCGCCGCCCCCGGACGCGGCCTGGTACGTCATCGACGTACCCCACTCGACGAGGTTGTTCCGGAACAGGCCGCCGAGGCCCATGAGCATGCACGAGACCGTGCAGTTGCCGCCGATGAAGTCCTTGACGCCGGCCGCAAGGCCTTCGTCGATGACCCTCCGGTTGACGGGGTCGAGCACGATGATCGAGTCGTCGTTCATGCGCAGCGTCGAGGCGGCATCGATCCAGAGTCCGTCCCAGCCGGCAGCGCGGAGCTGCGGGTGGACCTTCTTCGTGTAGTCGCCGCCCTGCGTCGTGACGATGATGGGCAGCTTCGCGAGGGTCTCGACGTCGAACGCATCGAGGAGCTTCCCCGCGTCCCCGCCGGCGGAACCAGCGAACGCGGGGGCGGCGCCGCCCGCGTTGGAAGTCGAGAAGAACACGGGGTTGATCGAGGCGAAGTCGCCCTCGTCCTGCATGCGCTCCATGAGCACGGAGCCCACCATGCCGCGCCAGCCGACAAAACCCACCGAAGAAGTCATGCCCTCCATTCTACGGAAGGCCCGCGCCGGGTCAGCTGTGCGTTACTTCACGCGGGCGCGGGGGGCCGGGTGCGTCAGTCGTTGCGCACTGCGCGGAGGGCGGCGAGGAGGGCGGCGGCGTCCCCGGGCTCCTCGTGCGCGCTCTGGGCTCCTGGAGGCCTCACTCCGAGGAGCCACACGCCGCTCTCCGCGCCGCGCACCGAGAGCGCGTAGCCCTGCCCGACCTCGTGCCGCTCGACGAGCACGCGCCCGTCGGGGTGCTCCGCGAGGTGACCCTGCACGAGCATGAACGTGGCCTCGGCCGGCGGGACGTCGGCCCGCTGGGGGAGCGCCCACCACGTGCTGTAGGCGCGAGGGCGGAGCAGGATCGCGACGCCCGGCGCCTCGAGCAGCACGATCCGGTCGGTGAGGCCAGGCGCCTCGAGCGTCAGGTCCATGCGGCGCTCGGCCCCGCCGAGGGCGGCGGCGATCCCGGCGATCGGCCCGTCGATCGCGAGCTCGGCCGAAGGCGCTACGTGCGCGTAGCCGCGCGCAACGAGCGAGGACGCCCCGCTCGCGATCACCTCGGGCAGCTGCGTGTAGTCATCGAGGCCCAGGAGCTCCGCGGTCCCGGGCGCCGCGTCGCCGCCGTGCACGGCGAGCAACGCGAGGATCTCGCCGAAACCGAACCCCAGTTCTTCGGGGTAGGCCTGCTCCTCCGGGTGGCCCGGTCCGTCGGCGGGTCCCGCGCTGGCCTCGGTCACCGCGTGTACACCGCCCACCGATAGAGAACGCCCGTGCGCGACTCGAGCCACGCGCCGTCCGCGGGTTCGGACCAGCCAGCGGACCACTCGGGGCCGAGCGCTGGCGCGTACGCGTCGCCCGCGACGTCGAGGTCCAAGAACGTCACGACCGCGACGTTGACGTCCTCGAGTGCAAGCGCCTGCGCGAACAGCTCTCCCCCGCCCACGAGCCACGTCCGTGGGCTCCCGGGCGCGCGCCGCGCCTTCGCGAGTCCCTCCTCGAGCGAATGGACGACGACGGCGCCCTCCGCCTCCCAGCCCTCCCGGCGGGTCACGACGATATTCGTCCGCCCGGAGAACGGCCGGTAGCGCTCCGGAATCGAATCCCACGTCTTCCGGCCCATGACCACGGCGTGGCCTCTCGTGACGGACGCGAAGTGCTTCATGTCCTCGGGCACGTGCCACGGCATCGTCCCCGCCTGGCCGATCACGCCGCCGCGGGCCTCGGCCCAGATGAGTCCGATCCCCGCCGTGGCGTTGGCGTCCTGCGGGGTGAGCGCTCGCAGGCCGCTCATACCGCGATGGGCGCCTTGATGCCCGGGTGGTGCCGGTAGTCGAGCACCTCGAAGTCCTCGTAGCGGTACTCGAAGAGGCTCTCGGGCTTGCGCGCGATGCGAAGCCTCGGGTACGGATATGGCTCGCGCGAGAGCTGCTCGCGAGCCTGCTCGACGTGGTTGTCGTAGATGTGGCAGTCCCCGCCCGTCCAGACGAACTCGCCGACGTTGAGCCCGAGCTGCTGCGCCATCATGTGCGTGAGGAGCGAGTACGAGGCGATGTTGAACGGAACCCCGAGGAACATGTCAGCGCTGCGCTGGTACAGCTGGCACGAGAGCCTGCCCGGGCCGCCGTCCTCGGGGGCCACGTAGAACTGGAAGAACGCGTGGCACGGGGGCAGCGCCATCTTGGAGAGCTCGGCAACGTTCCACGCCGAGACGATGTGGCGGCGCGAGTCGGGGTTGGCCCGGAGCGAGTCCATGACAGCCGAGACTTGGTCGATGTGCTGGCCGTCCGGCGTGGGCCACGAGCGCCACTGGACGCCATAGACGGGGCCGAGCTCGCCGTCGTCGTCCGCCCACTCGTCCCAGATGGTGACGCCCTGCTCCTGCATCCAGCGCACGTTCGAATCGCCGCGCAGGAACCACAGGAGCTCGACCGCGACGGACTTGAAGTGCACGCGCTTCGTGGTCACGAGGGGGAAGCCCTCGGCGAGGTCGAAGCGGATCTGCCGTCCGAACACGCTGCGCGTGCCCGTCCCCGTGCGGTCCGACTTGTGCGCTCCGCGCTCGAGGACGTCCCGGAGAAGGTCCTCGTAGGGCGTGGCGATGAGGGTCGCAGGGGGAGTCGCGGTGGCCATGGCTCCAGCCTAGCGGGCTAGTCCTCGAACGGCTTGAGCTGCTCGGTCACGACGACGCGCGGCGCGCCGGCCACGGGCACGTGGAACACGATGAGCTCGCCGGGCGTGAGGTACGGATCCTCGGTGGGGAGTTCGGCGTCGATGCCCGGCTCGCAGCGCAGCGCGAAGGCCGCGAGCACGGTCGGCAGCACCGGCCGGTGCGTGCACAGGACGGCGCTTTTCGCCTTGTCGAACAGACGGTCCACCGTGGCTGCGGCCCGGTCCGGCTTCCGCTTGTGGGACGCCTCGGTGAGCTTCTCGTCGAGCTTGACCTTGACCCGGCCGTTCGCAGCTGCGATGTAGGGGCGCACGGTGTCGACACAGCGCCGCCACGGGCTCGTCACGACGCGCTCCGGGTTCCAGACCTGCAGCAGCCGGCCCACCGCGGCGGCCTGCCGAATGCCCGAGGCCGCGAGCGTGCGGTCGCCCTCGGCCTTGGTCCAGGAACCGCGCGGCTTCGCCTTGGCATGCCGGAGGACGATGAGCGGGCGCGTATCGAGCTCGCCGCGGCGGTGGGCCTCGACGAGCCAGCCGAGCGGGAGCGCGTCCGTCTGGTTCGTCAGGAGCGTCGCGGCCTCATCGGCGCCGCGCCACTGCGTCTCGTCCACCTCGGTGCCGTCCGGGCGGACGACGGCGGACTGGCCCACCTTGAGTGCCCAGTAGTGCACCACCTTGAGGCCAGCCACCACTCGGTATCGCGTGGCCGGGAGCGGGATCCCGAGCGGTCCGTCGAGGCCGATCTCCTCCCACACTTCGCGGGCGGCGCACTCGTGCATCGTCTCGCCGGCGTCGAGCTTGCCCTTCGGCCACGACCAGTCGTCGTAGCGCGGCCGGTGGATGAGGAGCACCTCGAGCTGGCCCGAGCGAACGCGCCACGGCACGGCGCCGGCCGCGTAGACCGCGATGGGTTCGCTGAGGTCACCCTCGTGAACCGCCGGGGGTTGATCGGTCATGGTCACCGCAGGGCTACGGACCGCTGGCGCGCCCGCGAGGCGAGGAGCCACGACTGAACGTCTTCGAGCAGCCGGCCGTCGTCGTCGAGGTGGTGTCGGATCCACGTGCCCATGCTGTCGAGGTGCCAGCTCGCGGTTTCATCGTCGAGGTAGCGGTCCAGGAGCGAGAAGAGGTCGGCAATGTCCTCCCGATTCCGCAGCTGCACGAGCGCCTCGACGCGGCGGTCGAGGTTGCGGTGCATCATGTCCGCCGAGCCGATGTAGACGACAGGGTTCCCGCCGTTCGTGAACGCGAAGACGCGAGAGTGCTCGAGGAACCGGCCCAGGACGGAACGGACTGTGATGTTCTCGCTCAGGCCGGGAACCCCGGGGCGCAGCGAGCAGATGCCGCGCACCACGATGTCCACCTTCACGCCGGACTGCGACGCGCGGTACAGCGAATCGATGATGGCCTCGTCGACCATCGAGTTGACCTTGATGATCACGCGGGCGCGCAGCCCCGCGCGGGCGTTCTTGATCTCGGTCTCGATCCGGTCGATAAGGCCCGAACGGACCGAGCGCGGCGCGACGAGGAGGCGCTTGAACGTTGACTTCGGGGCGTAGCCCGAGAGCTGGTTGAAGAGCTTCGAGAGATCCTCGCCCACCTGCTCGTCGCACGTGAGGAGGCCCAAGTCCTCGTAGTAGCGCGCCGTGCGCGGGTGGTAGTTGCCCGTGCCGATGTGGCTGTAGCGGCGCAGGCCGTCGTTCTCCTGGCGCACCACGAGGGAGAGCTTGCAGTGCGTCTTGAGCCCCACGATGCCGTACACCACGTGCACGCCCGCCTGCTCGAGCTTTCGCGCCCAGGAGATGTTGGCCTGCTCGTCGAAGCGCGCCTTGATCTCCACGAGCGCGAGGACCTGCTTGCCGGCCTCGGCCGCATCAATGAGCGCGTCGACGATCGGGGAGTCGCCGGACGTGCGGTACAGGGTCTGCTTGATGGCCTGGACCCTGGGGTCCGCCGCGGCCTGCTCGAGGAACGCCTGGACCGACGTCGAGAACGAGTCATAAGGGTGGTGGAGGAGGATGTCGCGGCGGCGCATCGCGGCGAACACGTTCGCGGCCTTCGCGGTCTCCGATTCGTTGAGGAACCGCGAGGTGTGTGCGATCTGCTTCGGGTAGTGAAGCTCGGGCCGATCGATCCCGCCGATCACGGACAGCCCGCGGAGGTCGAGGGGAGCCGGAAGCGAGTACACCTCGGACTCCTCGACGCCGAGCTCGCGGACCAGGAGGGCCCGGATGTTCGGGTTGATGTCCGTCGTGACTTCGAGGCGCACGGGCGGGCCGAAGCGCCGCCTCAGGAGCTCCTTCTCGAGCGCCTGGAGGAGGTTCTCGGCGTCGTCCTCTTCAACTTCGAGGTCCTCGTTGCGGGTCACGCGGAACGTGTGGTGCTCGAGCACCTCCATGCCCGGGAAGAGCTGGTCGAGGTGGACCGCGATGAGGTCCTCGAGCGGGATGAATCGGGCGAGCCTGCCCGCGACGTTTCCGGCGCGCGGGCCGTCGACCGAGATGAGGCGCGGGAGCTGGTCCGGCACCTTGAGGCGCGCGAAGAGCTCCTTCTCGCTCACGGGGTTCCGCACCACGACGGCGAGGTTGAGCGAGAGCCCCGAGATGTACGGGAACGGGTGGGCAGGGTCGACGGCGAGCGGCGTGAGGATCGGGAACACCTGCTCGGCGAAGAGCGTGCTGAGGCGCTCGTGCTCGGCCTCGCCGAGGTCCTCCCACGTGACGAGCTTGATGCCCGAGTCCTCGAGGGCGGGGCGGATGTGGCCGGCGAACGCTCGGCAGTGCCGTTCCTGGAGCTCGTGGGCCTCGTGGCTGATCTGGTCGAGGACCTCGTGGGGGCTCAGGCCAGCAGCGGACGGGACGGCGAGGCCTGTCGCGATGCGGCGCTTGAGGCCTGCCACGCGGACCATGAAGAACTCGTCGAGGTTCGAGGCGAAGATCGAGAGGAAGTTGACGCGCTCGAGCAGGAACAGCTCAGGGTCCTCTGCGAGCTCGAGGACCCGCGCGTTGAACGCGAGCCAGCTGAGCTCGCGGTCCAGGAAGCGGTCCGGGCCGATCTCGCCCTCGGGGGAGGGGCTCGGGAGGAACTGCGGGATGTCGATCCGATCTTCCGTCGCGCGGGAGGCGGGGACCTCGGACGAGCCGAAGACCGGCGTGGCGGCCGCTGGCCGGGGTGCCGTTTTCGTGGAGACGCCTACCGCGACTTCCGAATTCTGCGGCGCCATTGCTGCGGTGCTCTCGTTATTGGCTTCGGTCACTGTTCCTCCGCAGAAGCTCTGATGTCCTCGGTCCAGCCTACTCGGCGTTCACTGACGCCGCGGGCCCGTAGAGCACGTCCTTGTCCCACAGCGTGAAGCCGAGCTTCCGGTAGAGGGCGACGGCGGCCGAGTTGTCCGCGTCCGTGTACAGCATGACCGTCTTGAGGCCCTTCCCGTGCAGGTAGTCGATGCCCGCACGCGTGAGCGCGAGACCGAGGCCCTTGCCCTGCGCGGACGGGTCGACGCCCACCACATAGACCTCGCCGAGGGCCTTGTGTTCGCCGTGGGCCGGGTGCACCTTCGTCCAATGGAAGCCGAGGATCTTGCCGTCGTCGTCGACCGCGAGGAAGAAGCCTGCCGCGTCGAACCACGGCTCGCTCATGCGTGCTTCGAGGTCGCTGCGGCGCAGCGCGCCCTGCTCGGGGTGGTGGGCGAACGCCGCATGGTTCGCGGCGAGCCAGGCGTCGTCGTCGAGGCCCGGCTCGAAGGTTCGGATCGTGACGCCCGGCGGCAGCACTGGGGCCGGACCGTCCGCGTGGCGCACGAGCACCATCTTCCAGAGCTCGCGCAGCGGCACGTAGCCATAGAGCGCCGCGAGCTCGGCCGCGGCCTCGTGATTGCCGTGGGACCACGCCGTGAGGCCCTCGCGCCCCGAGGGGCCACGCAGCTCCTTGATCGCCTCGACGAGCCGCACGCCGACGCCCTGGTTCCGGTACGTGGGGTGCACGGCGAGTTCGACGACGCCGGCGCCGTCCGGCTGGAACGCGATGACGGCTACGCCCGCGAGGTCCTCGGGGGCCGGCGAGCCGGACGTGTCGTCGAGCGCGTGGACCGCGATCGTCACGATCTCCTCGGAGCGGGTCTCGGGCGAGCGCAGGAGCACCGTGGTCTGTTCCGAGAGGGACGGGTTGCCATCTGAATCCTCCGCGGCGGCGAGCAGGGATTCGATCTCCACCCACAGGGCCCGTGGAACGCGGCCTTCGACGACGGTGGCGGGCCAGTCCTGGGGATAAGCGCTCGTCATGAAGCAAGGCTAGCGAATGCGGCTCCGGTGTGGGCGGTTTGCCCGCCCGAGAGGGCCGTGTGTAGAGTAGATGACCGCGGCTGAGCCGCTCCGAGGGGGATCCACCAGTGGGGTGGCCTCGATACGTTCGACCCGTATGTCCTCCACCACAGACGAGGCCCCGCACCGTTTCGGTGCGGGGCCTCGTCGCGTTCGGGGCTGTTCCCAGGTGGCGTGTTCTAGGCCTCGCTGAGCTCGTCCTCGCTGAGGCGCGTCAGCGTGAGCCGGTAGCCCACGTTCCGGACGGTTCCGATGAGCCCCTCGTGGTCGGGCCCGAGCTTGGCGCGGAGGCGCCGGACGTGCACGTCGACCGTGCGGGTGCCGCCGTAGTAGTCGTAGCCCCACACCTCGGTCAGGAGCTGCTGGCGCGTGAACACGCGCCCGGGATGCTGGGCGAGGTACTTGAGCAGCTCGAACTCCTTGAACGTGAGGTTGAGCGCCTCGCCGTTCACCCGCGCCGTGTAGCTCGCCTCGTCGATCACGACGCCGGCGGCCCGGATCTCCGTGTCGGGCTCCTCGACGTGCGAGGTCCGCGACATCGCGAGCCGGATGCGTGCCTCGATCTCGGCCGGCCCCGCGGAGTCGAGCACGATGTCGTCGACCGCCCAGGCGGAGGAGACGGCGGCCATGCCGCCCTCGGTGAGGATGAGCAGGAGGGGTGAGCTGAGCCCCGTCGCCTTGAGCAGCTGGGTGAGGGAGCGGGCCCCCACGAGGTCCTTGCGCGCGTCGAGGAACACGACGTCGGCGGGATCCGCGTCGAGCAGCGCGGTCGGCTCGGCGGCCAAGATGTGAACCTGATGATTCAGAAGTTCAAGGGCAGGAAGGACTTCGACCGAGGAGCCTCGGCTGTTGGTCAGCAGCAAGATGTGCGACATAGTTCCTCCCGAAGAGCAGGCTGCACAACGTCGGGCAGGTCGTACCTATGCGGACGATTATACGGGTGAGCCTATGGAAGGATGGCAGCGTGAAGACGTGGATCGGAGGCGCGGCCGCTGCGGGCATCGGAGTGGCCGGCACGGCGGCCCTCGTCGTCTCGAGCCTCGGTGGGCCTTTCGCCCAGGCCGCGGTCGCCGTCGTCCTCGCCGTCGCGGCCGGCTTCGGGTGGCCCCACTTCCTCGGAATCCCCGCGAAAAAGACCAATGGGACGATCCTCGCGCTCGCGGGCGCCGCGGCCGGAATCTCGGCCGCGGTGGTCAACGGTCCCGAGTTCCTCATGTGGACGCCAGCCGCGATGGCCCTCGGTGTCATGGCAGTGATCGTCGTCCAACTCATCCGCGGCACGGGCCAGACCCACCGACTCGAATCGACGCTCGGGGCCAGCTCGGGCGTGTTGCTCTGCTGCCTCGGCGCGGGGTGGATCGCCACGGCGCGCTTCACCGGGACGGGCTCGATGCTGCTCGTAGCAGGGATCAGCACGGCCGTCGCGCTTCTGGTTGGGGCCATCAACTGGCCGGACACGATCGTGGCCCCGTTCGCGATCGTCTTCGCGGGCCTCGCCGCGCCGCTCGCGGCGCTCGTCCTGACGGACATCGCGGTGATTCCGGCCACAGCGGCGGGCGTGCTGATCGGCGCGGTGCTCGCTGCGGTCCGCAGGCTCAACCGAACGCGCTCCCACCCCATGCCCCCGGCAGGGCTCGTCGCGCTGGCCCTCGCCCCGGTCCTCGCCGTGGGCTCGATCGCGTACTTCATCGACAAACTGCTGCTCCACTGAGGGTGCCGCCCCCGCCGTCACGCGGGCGGGCGGCCACCGCCGAGGCGCTACGATGGCGCTATGTCTGTTCTTGCATGGGAAATTCTCTTCCTTGTCCTCCTCGTGATTGCCGGCATCTCGATGGCGTGGTTCGCCGTCTACGCGATTCTCGGCCTCTTCCGCGGCCAGCGCTGACGCTGCCGGAGCCCTACCGTGCCCATTGAGATCCCCACCGGACTCACTCCCGAACTGGTCCCGCTGTCGTGGCTCATCGGGGAGTGGGAAGGCCAGGGGCGTCTCGGCCCGGGCGAGGAGGGCGACGATCACTTCGGCCAGCGCGTCACGTTCCACCACCACGGGTTTCCTTATCTCGAATACACGGCCGAAAGCTGGCTCTGCGACGAGAACGGCGTGCGGCTACGGCCGCTCTCCGTCGAGACAGGCTTCTGGCAGCTCGACCGCCCACTCCTGGATGCCGATGGCGGCCCCGGGCTCACGCCGGCGGACATCGTCCCCGCGTACAAGTCGGCGGACGAGGTCGAGCGGCTTCGGAACGCTGACGGCGGGTTCGACATCACCGTGACGATCCTCCATCCGGGCGGCATCGCCGAGCTGTACTACGGGCAGATCCGCGGCCCGCAGATCCAGCTCAGCACCGACGCCGTGATGCGTGGAGCCAACAGCCGCAACTACTCGGCGGCGACGCGGATCTTCGGCCTCGTCAACGGCGACCTGTTCTGGCGCTGGGACGTCGCGTCAGGAGGCACGCCGCTCGCGCCGCACGCCTCGGCGATCCTCAAGCGCGTGGCGCAGCCCGAGATCCCGCAGCGACGCGCGGAATGAGCGTGCGGGCTGAAACGTGCGGACTGAAAACGGTCCCCGAAACGTTGAACAAGGCATGACCTTCTCCTCGCCCCTCCTTTCACGCCCCGGCGCAGTTGCGGCGGCGGGCGCCGATGTCGGCGTCGCCGCGCACTACGGCGACCCCGTGCGCGAGCAGCGCGCCCTCGCGGAGGGACGCGCCGCCGTCGACCTTTCCTTCCGCGGCGTGGTCACCGTCACCGGCCCCGACCGCCTCACGTGGCTCACCACGCTCTCCTCGCAGCAGGTGTCCGGCCTCGCCCCGGGGGAGTCCGCCGAGCTCCTGCTCCTGAGCATCCAAGGCCGGATCGACTACGACGCGCGGATCGTCGACGACGGCGCGACGGCGTGGCTGCTCGTTGAGGCGGCCGAGGCGGAGGGCATCGCCGCGTGGCTCAATTCCATGCGCTTCATGCTGCGCGTCGAGGTCGCGGACGTG